>JANYAA010000037.1 GCA_025355255.1 Chloroflexota bacterium
CCGTCGAGAGTGAGGAGCGCGAGGCATTTGGCGATCTGGCAGCAGCCATCGCGCATGACCCGCGGGTCATCCTCCTGCGCACGTGTCACAGGGTGGAGCTGTATATCGCCGACGACGGTGAGCCTGCGCACGCACGACCTGCCTTGCCAACGCTGCCCGTTGGCGGCCGGCGTCTGGAGGGTCTGGCGGCCGCGAGACACCTGTTCAACGTGTCGGTTGGCCTGGACAGCGTGGTGGTTGGCGAAGACCAGATCCTGCACCAGCTGCGGGAATGCTTGTCGGACCGCCGGCTCCCATCGGCGGACCAGTGTCCCGTCGATGTTGGCAGCCGCGCCCCGGGAGCCGTAGCCCTGCATCCGATCCTGGAGCGGCTCTTCCAGATTGGACTCCACCTTGGCCGCGAGACGCGCTCGTGGCGTGAGGGACCACCACGCTCGCTGGCCGACGTGGCACTGGATCGCGCGGCGGCAACGGCAGGTCCGCTCATTGGGCGGCGCGTTCTCGTCATCGGCGCCGGGCGCATGGCACGTCTCGTGGCCATCGCCGCCAACCGCCTTGGCGCGCACGTCCTCGTGGCAAACCGCAGTTCCGACCGGGCAGCGGCGCTCGCCTGGGATGCAGCGGGCGAGCCGGCGGCATTTGGGCCTGACGCGCCGCTCCCAGACGTGGACGCCATCATCCCGGCCATCCCTGCGCGCTGGCCGCTGTCCGCAGCGGCACGTGCAACCTTGCTGGCTGGGTCCATGCCTGTGGTTGACCTGTCGTCGCCGCCCGCCCTGGATCCGGCCACCAGGGCCGAGCTTGGAGCGCGCTACACCTCAGTTGACGACCTTGCACGCTGTCCGCAGGACGAGATGCGAACTCGGCTTCGCAACCGGTTTGAGCGCGCGCTCGAGCAGGCGGAGCAGGAGCTTGCCGGCTGGGTGAGCACCCGCGGCAGCGTTCCGGCCATCCTCGCGCTGAGCCGCAACGCTGAAGCGCGACGCGCGGAGGAGCTGGAGAAGCTCTTTCGCCGGATAGATCTGGCCGACCACGAGCGCGAGCTTGTGGAGCAGATGACGCAGCGTCTCGTGGCCGGACTTCTGCACGCCCCGTTGGCGTCACTTCGCGAGGATGCTTCAGGGGACCTCGACCGGGCTGCGCGAGCCCTCTTCGCCCTTTAGGAGGTACAGCGTCCCGTGACCCGCAGTTTGCGCATCGGCACGCGCGGCAGCGCCCTTGCGCTCGTTCAGGCCAACTGGGTCGCGGCCCGACTGGCTGAGCACAACATCGCAACCGAAATCCAGGTCATCCGAACCGAGGGCGATGACCGCCCCGTTGACACCGCGTGGGGTGAGGGCGCGTTTGTGGGCCGGATCGTGGCGGCGCTGTTGGATGGGTCGGTTGACCTCGCGGTGCACTCGGCGAAGGACGTGCCCACTGTTGAGCCGGACCGGCTGTGCATTGCGGCGTTCCCTCCCCGCGAGGATCCCCGCGACGCCCTGGTTGCCCGCGTCCGCGGCTCCACGCTCGCAACGCTCCCGCACGGCGCACGCGTCGGCACCGACAGCCCGCGCCGCGCCGCCATGCTGCTGGCCGCGCGCCCAGACCTCCAGCTCCATCCGCTCCACGGCAACGTTGACACCCGCCTGGCCAAGCTTGACCGCGGCGACAGCGACGCGCTCGTCCTTGCGGTGGCGGGCCTGGCGCGCCTTGGCCGGGCAGACCGGATTGACGAGGCACTGGCGACTGACATCGTGGTGTCGGCTCCCGGACAGGGCTCGCTTGCGCTGCAGACGCGCGCTGACGACGCGGAGGCAATCGCCGCGGTGGGTCTGCTCGACGATCCGGCCACGCGGGCGGCCGTTGAGGCCGAGCGCGCGTTCCTTGCGGCCACCGGTGGCGGCTGCCGATCTGCGATTGGGGCCCTCGGCAGCGTTGAGGGCGACACGCTGCGACTTGTGACTGCAGCGGGCCGGGCAATCCTGCCCGTTGGGAAGTCCGTAATCGCGCCAGCACCGGTCGCTTGGGTACGCGGATCCGCGCCCGTTGCGTCCCGTCTCGAACTTGGCTCGCGTCTGGCGGCTCGGGTCGTGGGTCTTCGCGGCACGATCCGCGTCCTCGTTGGCCGGCCAGACGGTCAAGCGGGTGAGCTTGTCGGGGCGTTGGCGACGCACGGTATCGAGGCCGCCCACGTGCCGGCCATCCAGATTGACGGTGCCATCGAGGGTGGATCGCTGGACAGGGCGCTGCGCCAGACGTTGGATGGCGACTACATCGTGGTCACCAGCG
>JANYAA010000039.1 GCA_025355255.1 Chloroflexota bacterium
CCGTGGGCCTTGTGCGCGGTGCCCGTGCGTTTGGTCCGCATCCGAGACCACCTGCGCGCGCTCGGCCGCCCAAACTGCGCAGATGGCGCTCCCGTCGGACCATCCGACGCACGCGGTGCGCAGTTGGCCTACTTGGTGGCCCCTAGGGTCGATCCCCCGGGTGGCCCGCCGAGTTCAGCCGTCGCAGACGATGCCGTGACTTGTGGCGAGTTGCATCAGCCCGTCGCCGGCGGCAATCGCGTGGAGGAGCTCCTCCGCGTTGGCGATGCCGATCCGGCCCAGCAGCGCCGGACCAATCTCCTGGCCGATCTCCTGGAGGACCGAGCAGATGGCGCCGTTGAGGTCCAGCAGGGCGCGCAGGTTGGGATCGGTCCCGTCGCCCATCGTGGCGATGGCGATGGTGGCCGCCTTGAGCTTCTTCAGCTTGGCGGCCTCAAGCTGGAGCCACACGCCGCCCGCGAGCGACAGGCTGCCAAAGCCCAGGAGGGCCGCGATGTCGTCGTAGATGCCGGCCATCGTGAGCGCATTGTCGATCTGGTCGAAGATGCGGTTGATCTCTGCCACCTCCGCGCCGCCGCCGGAGCTGTCGCCGAGGACGCCGAACATGGAGCCCGACGCCCGATCCACAAACCAGCCTGCGGCTGTTGCCGCCTTGTCCACAACGGCGATGCGCCCTTGGCTGCCGAAGCCGTCCACGAGCTTGGCCAGGGCGTCCACCGTTGGCTTGGCCACGCCTGGGAGCGCGTCCGCGATGGCGCCGGGTGCCGCGACCAGGGCTGCCGATGCCAGGCTGTGCGCGGTGCTCTGGGCAAAGCCCACGCCTTCGGCAAAGGCCAGCCTCGCAGTTCGGCGGGCAGTCGAGGCAAATGCGGCCGCGGGATCCGGGTCCGCTGTGGCGAAGACGGTGTGGGGCAGGATGTCCACGCCGGTGTGGACCCTGGCCGTGCCGCCGGTCTCCCACTTCGCCACGCGGCTGTGGAGGGTCATCCGCAGGATCGTCTCAAAGGTCAGCGGGCCATCGGCATCGTCGAGCGCGATGGAGGTGGCGTGGAGCGTCTTCGGGCGGACGCCCAGACCCGTCGCGAGCGCGGCCACCTTCGCGTCGTCATCGGTTGCCTCGGCGATGGCGGCAGACGCGATGGCCATGGAGATGCCGTCGTCCAACTGGACGGCGGTGGACGGCACGCCCGCCTCAACCGTGATGGCGTAGGCGCCGAAGAGCGCGGCGCGGACCTGGCCCAGGTGGTCCTCGGTGATGGCGGCCGGGTCAATCCCGGGTTCTGCGCCGGCCAGCGTGCGGCGGGCACGCACGTTGCCGCAGTCAACCTCGAGGTACAGCCCGGCGATCGCCGGAGGCCGGACGCGGGAGGCCGGCGCAGGCACCGTGTAGGTGCCAGTTGCCTCGATGCCCGCGCGCGCCGCGAGCGCGACCGTGACGGTCCGCGTCGGCGAGCCGTTCAGCGGCGCGGCGTAGGCGATGCGGTACGGGTTGGCCGGCCGTGCCTCGATGGCCTTGCGGACGGCGGCCACGGCCTGCGCGGTATCAGCCACGGCGGCGGAGCCAAGACGGCCGGCATCGCCCAGCGCCTTGAGCATCGTCTGGTTGACGTCGCCCACGCCGAGGGTGAACACCGGTGGACCGGCGAGCACCCGGCCCAGCCACTCGGGCGGCGGGACGGTTTGTTCGGCGTTGGTCATGTAGTCGATGGTGTGGGCGTCGGTGATCAGCACCATCGCCGTTGGGCCATACCGCGCGGCGTCAGCAAGGCTGTGCCAGATATCGGAGCCGCCCGCCATGACCGCCGTGGCGTTCTTCGCAGCCAGGTCTAGGTCCGCGGTCCAGTCGTCAAACGAGGCCGCCTGGAGGAAGTTGACCCCGGCGGAGCGGAACGTGGTCCGCGGGTCGATGGCCAGCAGCGCCTGCGCGACGTTGCGGGCAACCACGCCCATCGCCGTGCCGCGGAACTGCGCCGGGATGCTGTCCGAGCCGTCGATGAGGAACATCACCCGTGGCGGTGGGACGTGAGTCTGGTCCACGGTAAAGCCCACGGGCTTGCCGTCCTCGCTCACGCGGAACGCCGAGGCCGGCAGACCCTCGATCATCCGACTCCCGCTGTCCGTCACGGACACGGCCAGGATGGGCTGTGGGAACGTGGCGGCGGTGATGCCCAGGCCCATGGCCGCTGCGCTGGCGATCACGGCCGGGTCAGCCGGACTATCGCCCGCCGCAATCGGCACGTCGCCCACGCGGACCACGCCGTCCGGGTTGTCGAGGTCCACCACCTTGCCGCCGAGCGTGATGGGCTTGCCGGCGAAGGTGAGCTGCTTGCGGGTGGCGTCATCCAGGTCCGGACCGCGCACCGTGAGGACCGGGCGGATGACGCCCACGTTCGCGGGCTTTACGGCAAGCAGCGCGTCCAGCGAATCCACGGCCGGCCCCAGCGAGATCACGACGTCCCGGCCAATGAGCGCCGCGCCGTCCCAGTTGCCCTCCACCAAGGCGATCTGGCGGAAGGTGTCCTGCGTGGTGATCGCCAGCACGCGGGCCGCAACGCCCAGCACGCCCACGGGCGGCAACGCCCCCTGCGCCCCAATTCGCCCCAGCGGGCGCAGACCCTTCCCGGTCCACGGCTCGGCGATCTCGTCGCCCGCATCGCCGGGCCCGGCCACGATGACCACGGGGAGCGACGCCATGGGCAGTGCCTGAAACACGCGCTCACTCTTGGCGCCGGCGCCAATGGCGCGCAGGACCCCGTCCGCGAGCGCCTTGGAGTCCGCACCGCCCACGTCCAGCGGCGTCTCCGCGGGCGGTGTCGCGGGCATGTGGAGCGCCTGACGAACCACCGCCAGCCGATCAGCCGAGATGTCCGGCGCAAACGGCCGGCGTGCTGCCCGCCGGAAGTGCCGCGCCGCCGCGCCCAGATCAGCAGGCGCGCCGTCCGTGTTGGCGAGCAGCGCAGCCGTCTCAACCGAGGCGACGTGCGCCTTGAACCCGGCCTTCGTGAGCAGGTCCGCCAGCAGCTCCGCCTTGTCGCGCGGCGTGCCCGCGCCGCCCCGGAGCGTGCCGCGCACGCCAAATCGCGCCCTGCCGATGACGTCGCCCGGGCCATCGTCCGCTGCCGGGTACGTGGTGATGGCCTCGCGGACAAACGCGATGATCGCGTCGGGGTCCCCCGCGGCAACGAGGCGGTCAGCCTCTGCCGGTAGGTGGTCGGGGCTGCCGCGGACGGCGCGGCGCATTTCCTCCCAGGCCTGGCGCGAGCCCTTGGGTGCCGGCGCGGGCGCCGACGGGCTGGCCGTGGCCGCGCCGCTCGAGGGGCTCGGCGAGATGGCGGCCACGCTCGATGGCTGCGGCGTTGGCTTTGGTCCGCCACACGCGGCGGCCAGCGTTGCCGCTGCGACCCCCAGCCCGCTCCCGGCAAGAAACCGGCGCCGCGTGACGCCAGTCCCGCTCAGACCTGTTCCGTCCTGCGTAGTCCGCATGGGCGCGACCTTAGCAGGATGGCGTGGCGTCGATCAGGTCGGCGGGCACCTTTGGGATATGTGGCGTAGGGTTCCGTCCTCCGGACGGACGCGCCCTCAGCGAGTCGGCCGGCTGCCCCTGGAGGGCCACGTGTCCCGATCTCCCCGGAACGTCAGCCTGGCGCTTTGTCTGGCTGCCCTGCTCGCTGCATGCTCAGGGGGTGGCTCACCCGCCCCGACGAGTGCGCCGGCGGCTTCTGCACCCGCCGCGTCCGCCGCGTCAGCCGCGTCTGCCGGAGCCACAGCGTCAAGCCCCGCCGCCACCGCGGCCGCCGGTGCCTGCTCCGGCACGCCGGTAACCTTCTGCGGCCACATCAAGATCTCGGGCGGGGTGGCGAAGGAGGCCGACTTCACGTCGGGGATCTTCTCGCTGAGCTGCTCTGCATGGCTGAAGGGCAACAAGGACGATGCCACCCGGCTGACCCTGCCCATCGCGCTCGTTGGCGACATCAACACCGACACGGTTGTCCAGGACTACAAGGGGCCCGGCAGCTACGACGTCGCCAGCCTCGCGGGCAACCTCGGCGGGTTCCAGGTTGCCGTTGGAACGGATCGATTCATCACCAACGACTCCACCGCAGGGTCCGCCAAGGTTGCCGCCGATGGCTCCGGGAGCGTGACTGCCAAGGGAATGGTTGCGGCCGGCGACGGCAACAAGGTGAAGACGCCAATCGATATGTCCATGTCCTGGACCTGCTACGGCCCGTAGGCGCTGACCAGCCCCGGCGGTGCTGACGACCTGTATGGCACGGCTACTTCGGCGCCAGCGCTGCTTCGATGTCGGACATGAGCAACACCAGGTGGAGTGGATCAGTTGGCGACGGATCAAACTCCGCCAGATGGAGGTAGAACGCCCGAGCCGCCTCGGTTTCGGCATGGATCAGCAATGCCCGCGCCCCGATCCCCCGAGCTGCGCCGTGCGCTCGGAGCATCGCGTCCTTGAGGAGCGCAGCCCCAAGGCCACGACCGGCAGACCCCAGGTCCACTCCGAGCCGTGCCAGCAGAACCACCGGGATTGGGCTGCGTCCGGCGCCCTTGAGGAGACGAGACGGCGCCGCCTCGAGCGCGACCGACGAAGCCGCAAGCGCGTGGTACCCCACAACCTGGTTGCTGCCGCCGGGTGTGATGACGTAGGTGACCGCGGTCCCGGCGCCGAGCGCCGTGGCGGCATGCCTGCGTAGCCAGATTGACTGGGTGTCAGAGCCGCAGTTGAAGCCGGCGACGTCGTGACGTCCCGGCACAAGCCTGACCGGCCCGATGCAGTCCACGAGTGCCCGTCCCCGGAGCTACGCGTCGACGACGGACGGCTCCGTCAGCAGCCGGCGCAATCGCGGCTTGTCGGTTGTGGGCTGATCCAGCAGCGCGACAAAGACGTCCCACTGCTCGGACGATAGGGTGAACGCGCGCCGCTCCGCGAGAACGTCGTGCGCTCTGGCAAGCGTTGCCGTCAGCACAAAATCGCTCACCGTGGTCTTGGCCTCCACGCTGGCCAGGGCGATGAGCTCTCGCTGCTGCTGTGAGGCGCGCACAGCAATGCGGCCGCTCTTGACCGTGCGTGCCTGGCCGCCTGGAACTCGTGCTGTTGCCATCTCGCAGCCTCGAATGTTGTACCAATGTACGTACAGAAAATCTATCACCAAACCTGTCGATTTCGGCCTCGCCGTTTCGGGAAAGTCTGGGCGCCGTTGCGCTGGTGTTCGCGGGAACCGCCAGGAGGCCCCGCATGCGCCCCGCCACACCGATCGACCCCGCCGTCGCCGGCTACCTCGCCGCGCTGCCGCCTGATCGGTCGCGGAGCCAGCCCGCCACCACCGGCAGCTCATCGATCTTGGTGTACACCAGCCACTGGGCGGCCACCAGCACGGCGAACACCACGAGGAGTTTTCGGAGTGGCCGTGCGGGCTCCCAGACCACCGTCACAGCGAAGCCGGCGATGAGGACGATGGCGGCCACCGCGGCATGCATGTCGGCCGTGACGGTTGGCCGAAGACCTCCTGCGCAATGACCGTCGGCAGCAGCGAGACGGCCAGCAGGATGGCCCAGGCGAAGGCGATGACGCTCGGCCGGGGCTGTGCGGTGGTCACGCGGAACCCTTCTGGGGCCAGGCGCGGACGGGGCGACGTGGCTCCGACATCATCGCGGATGCGCGCCTCGTGTGGCCCTGCATTCGGCCTGCCGAGTGGGGGGTCGGATGACCCGCAGCGCCGTCGCCGCCGTGCGCGTATGCGGGAGAGGAGGCATCGACTTTTAGGCGGTTTCGGGATAGTTCCAAGCAAGCGGAACGACATGTGGATAACAGAGCCACCCGTCCACAAATGGTTCCGCATCGTTGGAACTACCCGGAATCCGCACTCCCGGAGGACCTCGCGCCCTCCGCAACGTGCGGGACCGGGCGGCCCAAGCCTAGAGCGATGTCCGCCTCAGGGAGTGATGTATGCCATTATTAGGCATCTTATCTTCTAGAGATAAGGTTACTAACATCCCTATAGAGTCATGGCATGAACCCTGCTACCAACCCGTTTGCACCCGGAGCAGGCACCCGGCCGCCTGAACTCGCCGGTCGTGATGTGCTGCTGTCCACCGTGGCGATCACGCTGGCGCGCGTACGCGCCGGCCGCGCCGCCAAGAGCGTGCTGATGATTGGCCTTCGCGGCGTCGGCAAGACCGTGCTGCTGGACCGGATGCGCGATGACGCCGAGGCAGTTGGCATCCACACCCTCCGGATTGAGGCGCCCGAGTCTCGGTCGCTACCCGCCCTGCTGGCGCCGGAACTGCGTCGGGCACTCCTGCGGCTGTCGCGAGAGGATCGGGCGAAGGAGCTGGCAACGCGCGCATTGCGCGGTCTGGCTGGCTTCGCCAAGGCGCTCAAGGTCAAGTACCAGGACATCCAAGTTGGCATCGACTTCGATCCGGAGCCTGGTCTTGCGGACAACGGCGACCTCGACCATGATCTGCAGGCACTGCTTGAGACCGCGGGAGCTGCGGCGCAGGCGGGACACACCGCCCTGGCCATCTTCATCGACGAACTCCAGTACGTGGAGGAGGACGAGCTCGCCTCCCTCATCACGGCGCTGCATCGAGCGGCACAGCGCCAGGTGCCCATCGTGCTGGTTGGCGCCGGTCTCCCGCAGCTGCGCGGCCGGATGGGCCGCGCGAAGTCGTATGCGGAGCGACTGTTCGACTTCCCAGAGGTGGGGCCCCTCTCGCCTGAGGCGGCCGAACGCGCCCTGACCAAACCCATCCACGACGAGCGAGCGGAGATCACTCCCGATGCCGTCGCGAACATCATCGCCACAACGCAGGGATACCCGTACTTCCTTCAGGAGTGGGGCAAGCACTCGTGGGATGCTGCGCACGAGTCACCCATCAGCGGCGACGATGTAGCCGCGGCGTCGGCAACGGCAATCGCCGCCCTTGACGCCGGCTTCTTTGGCGTCCGCTTCGACCGTCTCACTCCGGCGGAGAAGCGCTACCTGCGTGCGATGGCGGAGCTTGGGCCAGGCCCTCACCGCTCCGGCGACATCGCCCGCGAGCTCGACCGAAAGGTCACAGCGCTGGCTCCATTGCGAAGTCAGCTGATCAACAAAGGGATGGTCTGGAGTCCCAGCCATGGGGATACCGGATTCACGGTCCCGCTGTTTGACGAGTTCATGCGCCGGATCATGCCGGGCGACGATTGGAGGGTCGCCGGATGAGGTTGCGCCGTCCGCGCTGCGTCGGCTGACGGCCTGACGCTACCCGGCTGCTGCCGAACCAAGCCCCTCACGCAGGTCTGCGGCGGGGATGAACTCAAAGCGCCGGCCGATGACACGCCGGTCAAGGAGGCCGCGACGCTCCAGATCGAGGAGATCCGTGCGACGCACGAGTGTCTCGGTCTCCGTGTGGAGAAACGTCAGCCCGTACTGCGACGGCGCCTTGAGCAGGAGCCGGGAGGTCGAGCAGGACCGCCTGAACGACGGGATGCGTGAACCCGATGGCGCCCCCGTCCGCATAGCGGCACATGGCCTCCAGGCGGCCAGCCAGACCGGATCATCTCCTTGGCCACCTTGCGGGTCGTGTTTGCACCCTCAAGCTGGCTGGAAGTCACCGCCTCCTCGATGAGCGAGTTGACCAGATATCGGCGCTAGTCGCCGCGATCGCCGATCGTCTCGGTGACCATCACTTCGCCAGCGGCGTGCTGGTCGATCCAGTGGAGCAGCTCCAGCAGAGGTGTCACAGCGGACCCCGATGATCACCACATGACCAACGCCCTTTGCGCTCCGCCTGTGGCCTTCCCCACAATGGCGGTGGAGGTAGACGTGCCGAAGGAATCGCTGGCCAGCCTGATCGCCCAATTGGAGCAGTGCGCTCTGCCAGAGCGGATTGCCTTCCGGAACCCGATCCTGGCGTATGGCGCGGTCTGCATCGCGCCGCTGGTGGACGCCGTCGAGCGCAAGCCAGACCTCAGCGCATCCGTGGCCTCGTGGCTTGCGATGCTTGCTGTCAGCCAGCCGGACGTCGAGGACGATGCCATGAGGGCCCTGCGCAAGTTGGCGCACGTGCCTTGGGGCGACATCGCGCAGGGAATCCTTGATCGCCTCCAGCCCAAGTCCACCAAGGCAACCGGCGCAGCCCCGAAGGCGGCGCCAGGGCCGAGTGCGGCCGAGATGGCCGTCTACGCGCGGGTGCTGCAGGCGGCTCGGGAGCACCGGACGCTGACGTACTCGGAGCTCGAGACAAACCGTCGCCACCAGGGGACGTACCTGCACAACATCAGCCAGGCGGAGCACGATCTGGGTCATCCGCCGCTCACGTCCATCGTGGTGGGCAAGACCAACGGGCGACCCGGCGATGGGTACCTGTCAGCGATGGTGGAGCTTGGCTACGCCCACATCGGGGAGCCGGTGGAAGACGTGTGGCAGCGGGGGATCGCCGCGGTGTTCGCCTTCTGGGCTGATCCTGAGGCGGAGCCCGGGCGTTGACGGGCGCCTCGCAGTTGGCGGACGTTGGCCCGGTGTTGGTCGCGAATTGGTGATGTAGCCCGAGTGGTCGGCGGCTAGCTGCGCTGTCAGCGCCTGAACCGAGACTGGCAGGTCATGCAGTACATGCCGCCGGCGAACCGTTCCCGGCGTGCTGCGCAGAACTCCACCACCGCAGCCGAGACGGCGCGACCACAGGAGCCGCACACGGGGCGGCCTGACGTCGGGGCAGGATCGGCGGTCGGCGCCACCACCGGCACCACGACGGACGCGACGACCGAGACGGCAGCAGCTGCTGGTTGCGCCATGGTCGGGGGCGCTGCCGGGAGTCCAAATCGAGCCGCCCAGTCGAATGTCGCCGGGACGTGCAGCTCCGCGAGGCTGCGAGCCACCAGCTCTACTGCCTCGGGGCCCACCATCTTGGCGGCAACGGTGATGCTCCGCTGCTCAAAGAACTTGTCGATGTGGTGGCCAAACTGCTCCGCCTTCATGACGCTGCC
>JANYAA010000044.1 GCA_025355255.1 Chloroflexota bacterium
GGCTGGTCTTGCGCTTCGTGGACGATGGTGGAGCCGCTTCCCGGGCGCTGCCGCGGGCGAGTTCGAGCAGGTCCGCGAGCGTCCCCAGCTTGCGGGGGCCCAGGGGGCGCAGGGCTGCGACGAGCCTCTGGCGAGCCGCCACGGAAATCTTCTCCGCGACCTTGAGGCCCGCCGCCGTGATGCGAATGGTCACTACCCGGCGATCCCGGGCGTCGCGGCTCTTTTCCACGAGCTCGCCGGCCTCCAGTCGATCCACAAGGCGAGTGAGATCAGGGTCGTGCTTCACCATGCGATCCCCAATCCTGCTGCTGGGGAGCCCGTCGGGCTGCGAGCCGCGCAGGATTCGCAGCACATTGAACTGCGACTCCGACAGTCCCGCGGGCTTCAACACTTCGGCGATCCAGCGCGCCATGGCCTGCGAGGTGCGCTGGATTTCGAGGTAGACCTCTTCCTCGAGCGTGGGAAAGGGCCTGGCCTGCTTGAGTTCTTCGAGGAGTCGCCGTGTCATGAACCAACATTTAGTCGTCGCGAGGACTATCGTCAAGAGGAAATGTGCATGGCGGACTCGCCGTCATGGCCATGTGGGAATCGCTTCTCGCGCAGGCCACCCCTTCGCCGCGACTCTCCCAGGCGCGAGGGGCATCGAATACCGATAGGCCCGCGCTGCCTCCCGTGGCAGGCGCGGGGCGCGAATGCTGACCCCGTGGAGAGCCCGATGCAGTCCTGTCTCGCGACCGTCCAGGCCGGCGGCATCAGTCTCCCCCACCGCGCGCTCGTCCAGCGCGTCGGCGCGGCGCTCGCCTGCCTGCTCGCTCTGGGTGCGGCGCCAACTCGCGCCCAGCAGGTTCGCGAAATGTGGGTGCCCAACGGCCCCGTGAGCGCGGTGGCGACCGCGAACGGTCTCGTCTATCTCGGGGGCACGTTCACGCAGCTGGGTCCGCCCATCGGCGCATTCGTGGGCCTCGACGCCGGCAGCGGCGCGGCGCTCCAACCCTACGCGTCCGTCGTCGGCACCGTGAACGCGGTGAGCTCGGACGGCAGCGGCGGCTGGTATATCGGCGGGCAGTTCGCCGCGGTGCAGGGCCAGCCGCGGCAGAACCTCGCGCGCCTCGACGCCGGCGGCCACGTCACGTCGTGGGCGCCGACGACGTCCTCCTCCGCCGTGGTCAACGCGCTCTCGCTCGACGGCGGGATGCTCTACGTCGGCGGCAGCTTCATCGCCATCGACGGTCAGACTCGAGCCTGCCTGGCCGCGTTTGACACCACTACCGGCGGGCTCACCGCGTGGAATCCCGGGGCATTCAACGCGGCCGGCACCCTGTCCATCTACGCCCTGCTCACGCGCGGGAGCCTCGTGTACGCGGGCGGCGCGTTCACCCAGGTTGGCGGCGGTAAGCGCAACGACGTGGCGGCGCTCGACGCCACCAGCGGCGCGGCGCTGCCGTGGGACCCGAGTCCGAATGGCAGGGTGTACGCGCTCGGCATGCGCTCGCTGGCCCACTTCCCCTTCACCGTCACCGTCTACATTGGCGGCGAGTTCACCACGGTCACAGGTCAGCCGCGCAACCAGATCGCCTCGGTCGACGGTGACAGCGGTGCGCTCAACACCTGGAGCCCGAACGCCACCGGTACCGTGCGCGCCCTCTTCGCCGGGCTGACCGGCCCCGTCTACGCCGCGGGCGACTTCACCAGTATCGGCGGCTACCCGCGTAACCATGTCGCCGCGCTCGACTCGAACACCGGCGTGGCAACCAGTTGGGACCCGAACGCGAACTACCCCGTGCGCGGCATCGCGCTGCTCGCCGGCACCGTGTACGTGTGCGGGGACTTCTCCTCGATTGGGGGCGCCGCGCGCGGCCAGCTCGCAGCGCTCGACGGCACCACCGGCACGGCGACCGCGTGGGACGCGCGACCCAACGGCACGGTAAATGTGGTGGCCGCGGGCGGTAACTCCATATGGATCGGGGGCGGCTTCACCAGTGTCGGCGGCGTGACGCGCCGTGGCCTCGCCGCGCTCGACGCGTTGAGCGGGCAGCCCACCGGTTGGGCGCCCGTTCTGGGCACGGCGCCGATCTACGGAGCCGTCTACAGCCTGGTCGTGAGCGCCGGACGGCTCTACGCCGGAGGCAACTTCCCGTCCATCGATGGACTACCGCGCAGCAATCTCGCCGCGTTCGACCTCGGCACCGGTGGCCTGCTGGGCTGGAACCCGGGCGCAACGTACGCCGGTTCGGGTGGTTACATCATGTCCATGGCGGTGAGCGGCGGAACCGTGTACGTCGGCGGCTACCTCGACACCGCCGGGGGCCTGCCGCGCACGAACATCGCCGCGCTCGACGCGACCACCGGCGCGGCGACCGCGTGGAACCCGGTCACCACGGACTTCCTTCACGCCCTGGGCGTTCTGGCGCTCGCAGTGAGTGGCAACACGGTCTACGCGGGCGGCCGGTTCATGGACCTCGGCGGCCAGCTGCGCTCGAGCCTGGCCTCGCTCGACGCCACCACGGGCGCGGCGACCGCGTGGAACCCGGCGCCATCGAACGGGATCCTCGAGCTGCAGATCAACGCGATCGCCCCGGTTGGCTCGTCCGTGTACGTTGGCGGTCAGTTCAACCAGCTGGGCGGCCGGCCGCGCGCGTACCTCGGCGTGGTCGACGCCGTCGCCGGGCTGGCGACGACGTGGGACCCGTACGCGGACTCCCCGATCAGCGCACTGCTTCCGAGCGGCAACACGCTGTTCGTGGGCGGGGCGTTCGGCAGCCTGGGCGGACTACCGCGCCGTGGCCTGGGCGCACTCGATCTCACTTACGGCTCGGTGACGTCGTGGAATCCGCCCGCCCTGATGAACGGTTCGCCCGCCTTTGGTGGCGTCGCGCAGGCGCTGGCCACCGACGGCGGCTCGATCTACGTGGGTGGCGCCTTCCTCGGGGTCGGTGGCTTTGCGCGCTCGAACTTCGTCGCGTTGACGAGTTCGGTGCTCGATGTGGCCGGGCGCGGCGGTCCTGAGCCGGCGCAGCTGCGCGCCACGCCCAATCCGTTCCGCGCCCGCGTGGAACTGACGTTCGACCAGCCGCAGGCCGGCGACGTCGAGGTGGCGGTGTACGACATCGCGGGCCGCCGCGTGCGCGACCTGCATCGCGGCGCGCTGCCCGCCGGGCAGGCGCGGCTCGAGTGGGACGGGCGCGATGGGTCGGGCGGCCGCGTCAGCGCCGGGGTGTACCTGGTGCGGGCGCAGGCGGGCGAGCGGACGATGACGGCGAGGGTGCTGCGGCTCGAGTGAGGCGGGGCCCTCACCGCCCGATCAACGCCGTCCAGTCAAGAATCAGCCGGATGTCCCTCGGACGCCTGTTGGTGGCTATGCTGACGAGGGTATGACTCCCGTCTTTCGAGGGGGCCCCGGAGGTGGCGTCGGGAGGAGCGGTGAAGAGCTTTCGCGGCGGACCCGGTTGGAACTGTTCGCCCACCTTCACCGGGACCGCGACGATCGCCCCGCCGCTGCTGTACACCAAAAGCCGGCCACCGTCTGCCCACCTCGGGAATCCTCCCCCGTCGAGCGAGACCCTGACCTTGCGTCCCGGCTCGGGGAACGACTGGACGTAGACCTCGTCCTGGCCCGTCTCGTTGGACCTGTAGGCCAGCCAATGCCCGTCGGGTGAGATCCTGCCGGTCATCTCAAACGAGGCCCCTCTCAGGTAGGGCACCGGCTTGCGGTCCCCACTCATGGGAAGGATCCAGAGATCCCACCCTGTCTCGGCGTTCAACGCCGAAAAGACAATGCTGCGGCCGTCGCCAGACCAGTCACTGACGAGCTTGAACGCGTCGTCGGTCGTCGTCACGGCGTCCGCACGGCCGTCCATGCCCGCGATGTGGATCTCATCGCGGCCGCCGTGTTGTGAGACGAAGGCGATCTTGTTCCCATCCGGAGACCACACGGTGGTCGGGGTGCTGGACGAACTGGTGGCGAAGCGCATCGGCACCGAGCGCACCAGGTCCACGATCCAGATCGCATTGCCGTTCAGGACCGCGGCTCGCTGGCCGTCTGGAGCGATGCTCGACACCTTCCACGGCCCCGGCGGCAGGTCGTACCGGGCGGTGGTCGCTCCGGTGTTGTCGAGCATTTCCAGATGGGTGTCGGCGGGCACGTTGCGCAGGATGGCCAGCCGGCCGTTTCGCGAAGCCGACGCCACCGGCTCGGCGTCCACATCCGAAAGCTCCGGCGCGTCGGCGATCGCGGTCGCTGCTCCCCGGAGTTCGAGCCGCCCGGCATCCAGGCGCTGGGCCATCACGCGACCGTCGCGCTCAAACAGCACGTACCCCGGCTCGGCATAAACTGCCGCCGACTGGGCCGTCAGCAGTCGCTTGATGGTGTGCGACCGCAAGGATCCCACGTACGTGTCAAAGCCGGCCGGGCTGCCAGGAAGGACCACGAACAGGAAGTGCTCGCCGTCGGGCAGGAAGCATGGAAAGCGATGCGTGCTCTCGTGCCGGCTCCTGTCGAGGTTGGTCGCGGCGACCGGGTCGCCGCCTTCGGACGCCACCCGCATCAGCGGACCGCCCGGAGCGGGGGCGAACACGATCGTTCCGTCCCGGCCCCAACTGCCGCCGCGGCCATTGGGGGCATCGCAGACGCTGGCCGGGCTTCCGCCCGCGGCAGCTATCTTCATCAGCTTCCCGGATGTCCAGGCGAAGTACGCGATGGTGCGGGAATCGGGTGACCAGAATGGGTGGTGGGCGTCATCCGTGCCGGCAAGGCGGGTTGCCGTCCCGGAGCCCAGCGGGCAGATCCAGATCGAACCAGCGGCGACGAATGCGATCGCGCGACCATCGGGTGACAGGGCCGTGTCGGAGGCACGGCTCGAAATGTGCGCTTCGGTTGGAGCCTCGATGATTGCCTGGATCGCTTCGGGTCTCGGGCTCCGTGCGCTCAGCGCCCGCCACACGAGACCCGCCGCGGCGATCAGGCCCACGGCCGCCAGCGTCCACGCGAGCCGTTCGCGGCTGCGGCGCCTCGCCGCGACCGGCGCCGGCACGCCCGCCTGCGACCCGCCCTCGGCGAGCCACGCGAGCTGCATGCGGATGTCGTGCGCGCTCTGCAGCCGGTCCGCCGGGTCCTTGGCGAGGCACGCCTGCACCAGCCGCTCGAGCCCGGGCGGCGCCAGCGGGGCCACCTGCGAAATGGCCGCGGGCTGCGAGCCCATGATCGACGTGATGAGCGACGCCTGGCTCCTGCCCTCGAACGCGCGCTGGCCGGTCGCCATCTCGTACAGCACGCAGCCGAGCGCCCACAGGTCGCTGCGCCCGTCCGCTTCCTTGCCCTCGAGCTGCTCCGGCGACATGTACTGGAACGTGCCGACGATTGTGCCCTCGGCAGTCAGGGGCGCGGCCACCGTGGGCGACTGCGTGAGGGCGGTGTGGGTGATGCCGGACCCGCCCGCTGGACCCGCCATGCCGGTTGCGCGCGCGAGGCCGAAGTCCATGAGCTTGGCTCCGGACTTGGCGAGCATCACGTTGCCCGGCTTCAAGTCGCGGTGGATCACGCCGGCGCGATGCGCCCGGTCGAGCGCGTCGGCAATCTGCACGCCAAGCTTGAGCACTTCGGGGCCGGGTAGCGGGCCCCTCGCCAGCCGCTGGGCCAGCGTCTCGCCCTCGATCAGCTCCATCACCAAATAGTCGGTGTCGCCCTCGCGCCCGACGTCGAACAGTGTGCAGATGTTCGGGTGATTGAGCGAGGAGACCGTCTTCGCCTCGCGCTCGAAGCGGGCGCGTACCTCGGGGTTGGCGGAGAGATGCAGCGGCAGCACCTTGACCG
>JANYAA010000069.1 GCA_025355255.1 Chloroflexota bacterium
CTCTCCATCCCGCCACGCCTCGATGAAGGCCAGCCTCGCCTCCAACCATCCCGCTTGACACTGCGTTCGGGAGGGGAGTATCCAGGAAGACCGGTTCCTTCCAGAGGGCCCATGCCCATGTCTCTCGCTGAACGCTGTTCGGCCAGCCAGCTGCGGCGGGCCGGAGGGCCGGGGGAGCCTGGGCGCGAGCAGGCTGGGCCGCGGGAGTGAGCGTGCGCGAACACACCCCTGAGCGTGATCCGGAATTCTCGAAGGCGAGTCCGGAGGCGCTGCTGCGGGAGCTGCGCGCGATCCTGGCGCCGGACTCGCTCATCACCGACGAGGAGCTGCTGCGGCCCTACGAGTGTGACGGCCTCTCCGCCTACCGCCGGCTGCCCCTGGCCGTGGCCCTGCCCGAGGACGAGGCCCAGGTGGTGGCCATCCTGGCTGCCTGCCACCGGGCGGGGGTGCCCATCGTGCCGCGCGGCGCCGGCACGGGGCTGTCTGGGGGCGCCGCCGGCATCGAGGGCGCGCTGACCATCTCGTTCACGCGGATGAACCGTATCCTCGAGATCGACCACGGGAATCTCACGGTCAGCGTGCAGCCGGGCGTGGTCAACGCGGACCTCAAGGCGGCCGTGGCGGCGGAGGGGCTCTTCTACGCGCCTGACCCGGCGTCATATGAGAGCTGCACCATCGGTGGCAACCTGGCCACGAACGCGGGCGGCCTGTGCTGCGTGAAATATGGCGTCACGCGCGACGCCGTCCTGGACCTTGAAATCGTCACGGCTGCGGGGAAGATCGTCCGCCTGGGCGGGAAGAACGTGAAGGACGTGGCGGGCTACGGTCTCATGCCGCTGATCGTCGGCAGCCAGGGGACGCTGGCGCTGATCACGGAGGCTACGCTGCGCCTCCGGGCGGCGCCCGCGCCGCGCACAACGCTGCTGGCCTTCTTTCCAACGGTGGACGCGGCAGGCGACGCTGTTGCCGCTATGACCGCCGGTGGCCTTGTGCCGGTGACGCTGGAGCTGATGGACCAGTTCACGGTGCGAGCGGTAGACGATGTCCACCACCTGGGTCTTGACCGGGATGCTGCGGCCATGCTGCTGGTGGAGTCAGATCTGCCGGGTCCAGCCGGCCTCGCCGAGATGGAGGCCGCTGAGGCCGCGTGCCAGGCCGCCGGGGCGTCCATGGTGTTGCGGGCGGCGGATCCCGTGGAGGCCGACTGGCTACGCCAGGGCCGACGCCTCGCATATCGGGCGCTGGAGGCGATAGGCGCCGCGCGCATGGAGGACATCGGCGTGCCGCGCAGCCGGATCCCCGAGATGCTGCGAGCCATCGGGGACGTCGCGGCCGCCCACAACGTCACCATCGGGACGTTTGGCCACGCGGGCGACGGCAACCTCCATCCAACGTTTGTGGTGGGCCCCGGTGAGCCCGAGGCAGTTGCGCTGGAGCGGATCACGGCCGCCAAGGCGGCGTTGTACGAAGCCGTGCTCGCGCTGGGCGGCACCGTCACCGCAGAGCACGGCATCGGCGCGTCCCGGCAGGCGTGGCTGCTCCGCCAGCGCGGTGAGGACGCCGTGGCGATGATGCGCGCTATCAAGCGCGCGCTGGACCCGGACAATCTCCTCAACCCCGGGCGCGTGCTCGGCTGACCAGCCCGACGCATGGATCCTTGCGGGCCCATGCGCCCTTTTTGCAGGTGCCCGTTCGGGCCGCGCAGGGGCCCGTCGGCCCTCCCGGGCGACGGCCCCCACCGCGACGATCCGTTCATGGTCATGCGGTGCGTCCTCGTAGCATTCTCCAGCCGGACCGGCTCCACCGCCGGCACCGCGTCCCTCATCGCTGCCGAACTGCGTTCAGCGGGCCTCGCGGTGGATCTGCGGCCGGCAGCCGACGTTGAGAGCGTCGCCGTCTACGACGGCATCGTCCTCGGCAGCGGCATGTTTGTCGCCAGTCGCGCATCAGACGGCGGCGGCTTCCTCAGGCGGTTTGCCGGCGCCATTGCTCCGCGCCCGGTGTGGCTCTTCTGTGTTGGCCCCCTTGGTCGCGAGCCCGCCGGCTCACCGGGGGTCGAGCGTGTAGAGCGACACGAGTGCGGCGCCGTTGCGGTGGCGCGCTCCATCAACGCGCGGGGCGTCGCCGCATTCGGGACGCCTGGACTTGGGTCGGAGGCTGATGCTGTGGCCCGCCTGCTGCCCGTGGACCCCGCGGACGTCCGCGCCTGGGCCCGCGCTATTGCCGCTGAGCTGACGGCGAATGTCCCGGCAACAGCGACCCTGCGCACCCGCCGCGGCCGCCACCACCGTGGCGCACGCGGGCCGCGACCGGTCATCGCCAGCGTCGGCTGATCGGCACCTGCAAGCCGGGCAAGCGGACGACACCGCAGACGCCGTTCGCCGCTAGTATCCCGACATGGCCTATTCCGCTGGCTCCGGCAGACGCCCCAATCGGCTCGCGGGCGAGACCAGCCCGTACCTGCTCCAGCATGCCCACAACCCGGTGGACTGGTACCCGTGGGGCGCAGAGGCGCTCGAGCGCGCAGCGGCGCTGGACAGGCCGATCATGCTCTCCATCGGCTACGCGGCCTGCCACTGGTGCCACGTCATGGAGCGCGAATCCTTTGAGGATCTCGAGACCGCGCGCGTCCTGAACGAGGGCTTCGTCCCCATCAAGGTGGACCGCGAGGAGCGGCCAGACCTGGACCAGCTCTACATGGGCGCGGTGCAGGCGCTTACTGGGCAGGGCGGCTGGCCGCTCACGGTGTTCCTCACGCCGGACGGGAGCCCCTTCTACGGCGGCACCTACTTCCCGCCAGTGCCCCGCCACGGGATGCCCGCGTTCCCCCAGGTCCTCGAGGGCGTCCTGCGCGTCTGGGCTGGTGAGCGCTCGCGCGTGACCGATACAGCCGCCGCCGTGGTGGCGGCGATCGCCGAATCGTCGCCCATGGGTGTGGCCCAGGCTGGGCTGCCCGGGCCGGCGCTGCTGGCCGACGCAGCAGCCGACGTTGCAGCCGCGTTTGACGGCGTCAACGGCGGCTGGGGTCGGGCGCCCAAGTTCCCGCAGCCGATGACTGTGGAGTTCCTGCTGCGCCATCACGTCGCCACCGGCGACCCGCGGCCGCTCGCCGTAGCTCGCAGGACGCTCGATGCCATGGCTGCGGGGGGCCTCCGCGATCAGTTGGGCGGCGGCTTCCACCGCTACGCCACAGACGCGGCCTGGCTGGTGCCGCACTTTGAGCAGATGCTGTACGACAACGCGCAGCTGGCACGGGTCTATGTCCACGCCTGGGCGCTGACCGGCGATGGCGCCTACCTCACTGTGGCAACGGGTGTGCTGGACGCGCTCCTGCGCGACCTCCGGACGCCCGGTGGTGGCTTTGCGGCGAGCCTGGATGCCGACACCGATGGCGTTGAGGGCCGCACTTACACCTGGCCGGCGGGCGAGATCCGCGAGCTGCTGGGGGAGGAAGCGCCGCTGTTCGAAGCGGCGTATGGCGTGACCGAGCAAGGGAACTGGGAGGGCGTCACCATCCTGTCACGCGTCACGGACGATGGTGCGCTGGCCGGACGGTTTGGCTGGCCGGAGCGCGAGGTGGTCACGCGTCTGGCCGGCTCGCGTGCCCGGCTGCTGGAGGCCCGCGCCGTTCGTCCTCAGCCGGCAAGGGACGACAAGGTGCTGGCTGCGTGGAACGGCCTGGCGATCGCTGCGCTGGCGGACGCCTCACGGGCCATCGACGCCGGGGCGCCGCAGCTGGCGGAGCGGGCGACGGCCTACCGCTCGGCAGCTAGTGCCGCGGCCGCCGACGTGCTGGGCGGGCTGCGCCTGGCGCCGGGGCGGCTTCGGCGCTCGTGGAAGGACGGGCGAGGCACGGCGGACGGCGTGCTGGAGGATTACGCCAACCTTGCCGAGGGCCTGCTGGCGCTGTCCGAGGCCACCGGTGACGACCGCTGGTACCGCGAGACGGCGGCCCTGGCCGACGCGATGCTCGAGCGGTTCGGCGATCCCGTGGGCGGCTTCTTCGATACCGCCGTCGATGCCGAGGCGCTCGTGATACGGCCGCGGGACGCGCAGGACAACGCGGTTCCCTCCGGGGGGGCCATGGCCGCGACCGTGCTGCTCAAGCTCGCCGCGCTGTCCGGCGAGCCGAGCTACCAGGCGGCGGCAGATCGGGCGATCGGCTCGGTGTCGGTGCTGATGGCCCGGCACCCGATGGCGGCGGGTCAATGGCTGGGAGCCTTCGAGATGGCGCACCACGGGCTAGCTGAGGTGGCGATTGCGGGCGATCCCGACGACGAGGCGACGTTGCGCCTTGTCCGGACAGCCAATCGCGGGTACCACCCGTTCCGGGTGCTGGCCTTTGGCGGCACGCCGGCGACGAGCGCGGTCCCGCTGCTCCGCGACCGGTTCATGCTAAACGGGCGACCGACCGCGTTTGTGTGCCGCAGCTTCGCCTGCCGCCAGCCTGTGCACGAGCCGGAGGCGCTGGACGCGCTGCTCGCGGGCACCTAGCCCACCGAGTGCGGCTGGGCTTGTTCAGGCCTGCGTGTCGTCCTTGCGGTCGGCGGCGTCCTGCTTCATGCCGTCAATCTCCTTGCGCGTCTCCTTGACGCCCTGGCCAAAGGCCTTGCCGAGGATGGGCAGCGTCTTTGGGCCGCGCCAGACGAGCACGACGATGAGGATGATGATGAGGAGCAGCATCAGGTCGGTAGGCATGGGCGGATGGTAGCAGCGACGTCACGGGCGGGGGGCCGCAGGTCCCGGGCATTCCAGTGTTGGGGACCCTGCCGAAGGTCCCAGCACGTCCCCGATCAACGGGCAACGCGGCCCGGGCGCAGCGCGTCGTCCAGGCGGCACACTGACCGCAGGCTCAAGACAGACGGGTTGCGCACGCAGGCCGAATGCAAGAGCCGGCCTCGCACACAACCGCCTGGACCTGGCAGGGTTCAGCATCGGCCGGGGAGGACCCACCCCCAACCCGGCTACCACATCGCACCGCGGCAAGGCGTTGGCTTCCGGCCTCCTCCCCTCCCCCTCCACCGGGGGCTGACGCAGCAGCGGCTCCCAGATCGGCGGGCTACCCGGCCCGCCGATCGCGATTCCCGGGGCAAACCGCAGGACGCTTCGTCGCGCCTATACTCGCGGTCCCTTGGCCCGTACCGCTGCCCATCCCCCTGATCCGCTGGCCGCGTTCGGCCCTGCCGTCCGAGCCTGGTTTGCGGCGAGCTTCGCCGCGCCAACCGATGCGCAGACCGGCGGCTGGGCGGCCATCGCCCAGGGCCAGCACACGCTCATCCACGCGCCCACGGGCAGCGGCAAGACGCTCGCGGCGTTCTTGTGGTGTCTGGACCGGATCGCCCGCACGCCCAGACCCGCACCCACGCGCGCTGACCCCGGCACCGTGCGCGTCCTGTACATCAGCCCGCTCAAGGCGCTCGCCTACGACGTGGAGCGCAACCTCCGTGCGCCGCTTGCGGGGATCGCGCTTGCCGCCGAGCGGCTGGGGCTGGAGCCGCCGCACATCACCATCGCGTCGCGCACCGGGGATACGCCGGCCGACGCGCGCCGGGACCTCGTCCGCCACCCGCCGGACATCCTGGTCACAACGCCCGAGAGCCTGTACCTGCTGCTCACAAGCCAGGCCCGCGAGATGCTGCGCGGTGTGGAGCAGGTCATCGTGGACGAGGTCCACGCGGTGGCCGGGACCAAGCGCGGCGCCCATCTGGCCCTGAGCCTGGAGCGCCTTGAGCGCCTGTGGCCCGCCGACGCACCCAAGCTCCAGAGGATCGGCCTGTCCGCCACGCAGCGCCCGCTCGAGGTCATCGCCCGATACCTGGGCGGGGCGGCGGAGGGGCGCCACGTCGCCATCATCGACGCCGGCGCCCGCAAGCCACTGGACATCCGTGTGGTGGTGCCGGTGGAGGACATGTCGCGTCTGGGCGAGGTGCTGCCTGTGGACGAGCAGCCCGGCGGCCCGGTCTTGGGCGGCGAGCGGCGGTCGTCGATCTGGCCCGCCGTCCACCCGCGGATCCTAGAGCTCATACGCGCCCACCGCAGCACCATCGTCTTCACCAACAGCCGTCGTCTCGCTGAGCGGCTCGCCCAGAGGCTCAACGAGCTGGCGGGCGAGGAACTGGTCCGCGCCCACCACGGATCGATTGCCAGAGAGCAGCGCCTAGAGATTGAGGAGGAGCTCAAGGCCGGTCGCCTCCCTGCGCTCGTGGCCACAAGCTCGCTGGAGCTTGGCATCGACATGGGCGCCGTGGATCTGGTGATCCAGGTGGAGAGCCCCGACTCAGTGGCCAGAGGCCTCCAGCGCATCGGCCGGGCCGGGCATCAGGTCGGCGAGCCCTCCAAGGGCGTGATCTTCCCCAAGTATCGCGGCGACCTGCTGGAGACCGCCGTGGTGGTCCGCGGCATGCGCGACGGTGCGGTCGAGGCGACGACGCTGCCGCGCAACCCGCTGGACGTCCTGGCCCAGCAGCTCGTAGCGATGCTGCTGGCGGAGTCCTTCACCGTGGACGACCTCCTGACCGTCGTCCGCCGGGCTGCCCCGTTTGAGACCCTTGCCCGCGAGGCGCTTGAGGGCGTGTTGGGCATGCTGGCGGGTGCGTATCCCTCGGATGAATTCGCGGAGCTCAAGCCGCGTGTCATCTGGGACCGCGTGACCGACGTGGTGGCTGCGCGACCCGACGCGCGCACCGTGGCGATCACGAGCGGCGGCACCATCCCGGATCGCGGGCTATTCCCCGTGTTCCTCGAGGGCGAGGCCGGCACGCCGGGACGCCGCGTGGGCGAGCTGGACGAGGAGATGGTTTATGAGCTCCGCGCAGGGATACACGGCGACGTCATAGTCCTCGGCGCCTCCTCTTGGCGGGTGGCTGAGATTACGGCCAACCGAGTCACGGTGACGCCCGCGCCCGGCGTGCCCGGGAAGCTGCCCTTCTGGAAGGGCGATGCCGTGGGACGGCCGGTGGAGCTTGGCCGAGCCATTGGCGCCTTCACCCGACGCGCTGAGGGCGATCTGGCGCGCGGCGCGAAGGGGCGCGCGGCCGCGGGCGAGCGGTTCCGGCGCGATCACGATCTTGACGATCTGGCCGCTGAGAACCTGCTGGCGTACCTGGAGGACGAGCGCGAGACGGCGGGCGCCCTGCCCACGGATCGCCGGATTGTGGTGGAGCGGTTCCGTGACGAGCTTGGCGACTGGCGCCTGGTGATCCTCAGCCCGTTTGGCGGCCGGGTCCATGCGCCGTGGACGCTGGCGCTGGAGGCGCGCCTCTCGGAGCGTCTGGGGCTTGACGTCCAGACCATCTGGTCGGACGACGGCATCGCCATCCGGCTGCCCGAGGGCGACGGGACGCTGGACGGGGTGGAGGAGCTGCTGTTCCCGGACCCCGACGAGGTGGAGGACCTCGTTGTGGGCCGCGTGGGGCAGTCTTCACTGTTCG
>JANYAA010000137.1 GCA_025355255.1 Chloroflexota bacterium
CTTCGGAGTCCGCCGGTGAGAGCACCTTCACGATGCTGTTGTCCTGCACGTGGAGCTGCAGCGTGCAGCCGACGCCGCAGTACGGGCAGATGGTGTTGGTGACCTTCTGCTCCTCGGGCCGCCAGTTGCCAGCCTCGCGCAGGTCAAACTCGGACTTGAACATCAGCGCGCCCGTGGGGCAGACGTTGATGCAGTTGCCGCAGTAGACGCAGGCGGACTCGGGCAGGCCCACGTTGAACTCGGTGGAGATCCGCGCGTCAAACCCGCGCCCAGCCACCGAGATGGCGAACGAGTTCTGGGCGTCAACGCCGCACGCCTCGACGCACTTGTAGCAGAGGATGCACTTGCTGTAGTCGCGGATGTAGAGCTCGTTGTCGATCTTGACGGGCTGGGCCACCGTCTCGGCCGTGGAGCCATCGGTGATGTGGTGGTGGCCGGCATACCGGCCATCGCGCTCGTCGGCGGCCGCAGCCCCGCCGCGAGGGCCAAACCGCGCAGGATCCGCGCCGTAGCGCGCCATATAGGTGGCGATGGTCTGGTCCGGCAGCGCGGGCCCCGCCAGATCCACATCAACCGAGGAGGCGAGCAGCTCCAGCACCAGCTTGCGCGAGTGGCGGACACGCTCGTTCTCGGTGTTGACGTCCATGCCCTGGCTCACCTTGGCCGAACACGACGGCGTGAGCACCCTGCCGCCGCTGTCCACGACGCACAGGCGGCAGACACCCTCGGGCTCCACGGTCTCGCCATGACAGAGCGTCGGGATGTCGATGCCCTGCGCGCGACAGGCCTCCAGGATCGTGCTGCCCTTGGGGACGATGACGGGCACGCCGTCGATGGTCATCTCGATCAGCTCGGGCGCGCGGCGCGCGGGTGGCCCCGGGATCTGGGGCGAGCGCGCGGGAGACGTGGTGTAAATGACGGCATCGGGACCCATCCAGGTCTCGTGCTGCTCCACGTCGTGGGCGGTCACGGCGGTCACGGCGGTCTCGTCGCTGACGTCGGTCATGCGCCCACTCCCGCGAGCACGCCGTGGAGCTTGAGGGCCGAGGCCAGCGCGTCGTTGGCGGTCTGGCCGAGGCCGCAGATGGACGCGTCACGCATCGCCATGCCAAGGTCGTTGAGCAGGGCGAGCTCGTCGGCCACGGAACCGCGCGGCCGCCCCGAAGCGAGGCGGGCGAGCAGCTCCTCCTGGCGCACCGTGCCAACGCGACACGGGACGCACTGCCCGCAGGACTCGTCGCGGAAGAACTCGGCGATCCGGCGCAGGATGTCCAAGATGTCGGTGGTCTCGTCAAACACCACGATGGCTCCGGCACCCAGCGTGGCACCGGCCTCTTTCGCGTGTTCAAAGGTGAGCGGCATGTGGAGCGATTCGGGTCCCACAAAGACGCCCGCTGCGCCGCCAAGGTTGATCGCCTTGACAGCCTTCCCGCCGGGGATGCCGCCCGCAAGCTCAAGCAGGTCGCGCAGGGTGATTCCGAATTCGGTCTCGTACACGCCGGGCTTGGCAACGTGGCCCGAGATGCTCCAGAGCTTGTGGCCCTTCGAGCCCTTCGTGCCGAGGTTGGCGTAGGCCGTGCCACCCTCAAGGATGATCGACGGGATGTTGGCCAGCGTCTCGACGTTGTTGAGCACGGTGGGCTTCTGGAAGAGGCCGGCCGTGGTGGAGCGGGCGGCCTTGTTGCGGGGCTCGCCGCGCTTGCCCTCGATGGACTCGTAGATGGCGGTGCCCTCGCCGCAGACGTAGGCGCCGCCGCCGCGGCGGATCTCGATGTCGAAGGCGAAGCCCGCGCCCATGATGTCCGCGCCCAGCAGACCGCGTTCGCGCGCCCGATCGATGGCGTGCTGGAGACGGGCCTCGGCCAACGGATACTCGCCGCGCAGGTAGACGAAGCCAAGCTCCGCGCCCACGGCAAACCCGGCGATGGTCATCGCCTCCACCAGGGAGAACGGGTCCTCCTCGAGGATCGCTCGGTCCTTGAAGGTGCCCGGCTCCGCCTCGTCCGCGTTGCAGACGATGTTCTTGGGCCAGCTCTGCGTTGCGCGCGCGGCGGCCCACTTGCGGCCGGCCGGGAATGCGGCGCCGCCGCGGCCGAGGACCTCGGCGGTGATGACCTCTTCGATCACGCGCTCGGGGCCAATCTCGATGGCCGCCCGCAGCGCGCGATAGCCCTCGTTGGCGAGATAGTCGGTGAGGCTGGTGGGGTCGATGCGCCCGACGCGGCCGAGCAGCCGAAGCCCCGGGCTGCCAGCCTGCGGGATGATCTTCCGCAGCATCGCCATGCGCTCGTCCGTGGGGGCGGTGCCAAGGGGTCCCTCGAGGGGATCGTGGTCGTCCTGGCCGTGGAGCCCATCGTTGAGGCGTTCCACGATGCGGGCCGCGTCGTTTGGTCCATCCGAGGTGCGGATGGGCGTCTCGCCGGCAACGGTGACGAGCGCCGCGGGCGCCCGCTCGCACTGGCCCAGACACGGGCTGCGGTGCCACGTCATCGTGGCGCCTTCCGGAGGATGCCCTGCCGGGCCAAGCTCGCGCTCAAGGTCTGCGCAGACCTTCTCTGCGCCGGCAAGGCGGCACGCCATGTCGTCGCACACGTGGGCCACGGCGCGAGGCTGCGGGTTGGTGGTGAACAGCGCGTAGAAGCTCGCCACGCCGTACGCCTCAGCCGGCGGCACCGTGAGGCGGCGGCAGATATGGGCGAGCGCCGCGGGGCTGATGTAGCCCACGCGATCCATGACGGCGTGGAACACCGGCAGCAGCAACGTGCGGTTGGACCGCCCCGCATGCCCGCCGCGGGCGACCCGCCCGTCCGTGTCAACGTTGAAGCTGCCGCCGTCCCAGCCGCCACGCGCGGAGCCGATGCGGGGGTCAAGGAAGCCGTCGATAGCGTCGCGCTCAGCTGGCGACGGGACGATGTCGGCGATGCGGAGATCCATTGCCCCGCGAGTGTACGACGGCGGCCCATGGCTGCGGGACGCCGCGCTGACGCGGCGATGCCGCCGACGGGTTGGTCCCGACCGGGTACCCTCCCGGGCGACTGACATGACTGCACACCCCACCCGCGCTGGAGACCATCGCATGACCCACACACGATCCGCAGGGCTCGCCGCCCTTCTGGCCATTCCGCTTCTGGTTGCCGCCTGCTCCACAAGCGTGGCCAAGCCGTCAACCGGCGGATCGGACGTCAAGGCGCCGGACGCGTCGGGCTGCCCAACCAGCCAGCCGGCGGCGCTGCCCGCAGGCCAGACGCGCACCGTCACCGTCCAGACTTCCAAGGGCGCGATCGCGATCACCATCCACGCGGACTGGTCGCCAATCGCCGCGGGCAACTTCGTGGCGCTTGCGTCATGCGGCTACTACGACGGCGTCGTCTTTCACCGCGTGGTGCCGGGCTTCGTGATCCAGGGCGGCGATGGCCAGTACGGGCGTTCGCCAAACCTGAACTTTGCCAGGATCGGGGGCGGTGGTCCGTCCTACACGATCAAGGACGAGCCGGTCACCCAGCTGTACCACCGCGGCACGGTGGCCATGGCGCGGACGAGCCAGCCCA
>JANYAA010000174.1 GCA_025355255.1 Chloroflexota bacterium
CCGTGGCCGAACTGCTCGCCGACTCCGAGGTCGAGATCGTGGTAAACCTGACCGTCCCAAAGGTTCACGCCGAAATCGCCATCGCCTCGCTGGAAGCCGGCAAACACGCCTATTGCGAGAAGCCTTTTGCGGTGACGCGCGAGGCGATGGCGATTTCGGCGTGAACCTTTGGGACGGTCAGGTTTACCACGATCTCGACCTCGGAGTCGGCGAGCAGTTCGGCCACGGTATAGGCTTTGGGCACATTGTGCTCGGCGGCCTTGGCCTTCGCGCGCTCCATGTCCAGGTCCGCGCACGAGATGATCTCGATATTGTCAAACCGCTGTCCCGCGGTCATGTATGCAGAAGCGATGTTTCCGCACCCGATAACCCCTATCTTGGTCCGTTCGGCAGCCATTGATCTTACTCCTGAAGGCGTGTTAGTAGTGAGGGCCCTGCCCCAAGGCAACGCGTGAGCATTATAGACGCCAGACGCGGCGCGGGGCAACCGCTGATCCTTCGAACCCAGGAGCATCGGTTTTAGCGTACCGCGCTGGCGCGGCGTATAACCTCGTTATATTGAAGGTCTGCTGGCGGCGCTCAAGAAACGCGTGGTGTGTCTGCCAGTAACGTCGGGACAACCTGGAGCGTGGTCACCGAAAACCGCGCCACCGTGCTTGCCGCCCTCAAACGCGGCGAGTGCGATGGCCTGCTGCCGGCCGCCTGTGGCTTCCTCGACGCCTTCGTCGGCTTCCTCGAGGAGCATGGTCTGCTGGCCCACTTCGAGCAGTTTCCCGATGCCCGCCGCCGCCGCTCCATCGGCCCCGAGTTCTTTTGCCACATCCTCCTGCACAAAGCCCTCTTCCGCCTCGACAGCCTCGCCCAGATCGGCACCGTCTTGTTCCAGTCCCCCGACGTGCTGCGCCGCCTGGGCTTCAACCTCCGCCAGGTCCACGAAGGCTTCTACCACGGCAGCGCCCAGCGCCCCTTCAATCCCGAGGCCCTCGCCGACTTCTTCAACGGCCTGCGCGAGGCGCAGCTAGGTGCTCATCAAGAGCAACTGGCGGCCATGCTGTGCCGGCAGTTCCCCGTGCTGGCCGACAGCGGCACGGCGGTGCTGGATGCCAACACCACGACCCTGCCCGCCGGTCACCACGGCCGCCCGGCCACGCAAGTCAAAACCTGCGTGCTGGGCCTGCGCGGCGCGGGACGCCTCTTTCCGCTGCTTTGGGACTTCACCACGCGCGGCGTGGGAGAAGACGCTGATCTGACGCAGGGCAAGCGGCTGGTGGCCGCGGCCAAAGAGACGCTCGGTCCCGGCGCGCTGCGCCGGCTGCTGGTGGACCGCGGCTTCATCGACGGCGCCTGGCTGAGCGAACTGAAGGCCGAGGGCGTCGACACGATCATCGGCCTGCGCGAGAACATGGCGCTGTACGAGGACATGGTGGGCCTGTGCGGCCTTGATGACGCGCAGTGGCTGCCAGCCGACCCGCCCCAGCTTCCCCACGGCCCGCTGCCCCAGCGCGAGCTGTGTCCGCTGACGGACCTGAACACCTGGGAGGCCTGCACGGTGCCCCTGCAGGGCCTGGTGATCCGTGACACCTACCCCGACCGCGTGCAATACCAGTGCCTGGTGAGCACGGACTTGGGGCTCACGCCCAGGCAGTTACACCGCTACGCGCGGGACCGCTGGAGCATCGAAGAGAGCTTCATGGACCTCACGCGCTACTGGGGCCTGGACCGGCTGGGCTCGTGCCGCCCGGCGGTGGGGCGCGCGCAGATTCACTTCCTGCTGCTGGCGTACACGCTGCTGCACCTGTACGATCACGAGACAAAGGCCGAGCGGGCGCAGGGCGAGCGACTGCGTCCGGCGCTGGTGCCGGGCCGCGAGATCACGGCGTACTTTGGCGACCACTACGCAATCTTGTTGCCCAGCGAACTGGTGACCATCATCCTGGACCACCATGACGCGTGGGCGCGCAATCGTGAGCAACTGCTGGCGGCACTGCGCTTTTGCGAAGGCGCCCCCAACCCGCGCGCCCCCGACTGACCCAAAGCCAACCCATCGCCGCTCTCTCCAGCCGACGACACCGAACCTTCATAACTACTGGGCTAAAACCGATGCTCCTGGCCGTCCGCACACCCGCCTACTCCCCCGCCACGACACCTTCCCCGGTCAACCGAAACGAGCGGTAGGGATACTCAAAGGCCGGCGTGCGACCCATCGAGACCCGGAAACTCAGGTCCCTGGGGAACAGCAGCGCCGAATGCAGGTTGATACTGCCCATCGGCACGCCGGGTGCCCCAATGAAGTTCATCGTCCGG
>JANYAA010000192.1 GCA_025355255.1 Chloroflexota bacterium
ACCCGTTTGGGCCGTCGGCGCTGGCGATTGAGGCGGCCCGCGCGTCGCTCCACGAGGTCAACCGCTACCCCGAGGCCGGCGCCGGCACGCTCCGCGCCAAGCTGGCCGCGCGCCACGGGGTCACGGCCGAGCAGGTGCTGGTGGGGTCGGGGAGCGACGAGGTTCTCTACCTGCTTGCCGGGACGTATCTGGAGCCCGGCCGCCACGCCGTCATGGCGGCGCCGCCATACGGGATCCACCGGATCTCGGCGCAGTACACGGGTGCGGATATCACGCTGGTGCCGCTGGTCGACGGCGTGCACAACCTGCCGGCGATGGCGTCTGCGGCGGTGACGGCGGCCGCGTCGGGCGCTTCGTCCGCATCGGGCATCGTCTACGTCGCCAACCCGCACAACCCCACCGGGACGGCGGTGTCGTACGCGGCACTGGCGTCGCTCGTGGACGCGGTTCCGGCGCACTGGCTTGTCGTCGTGGATGAGGCGTATCACGAGTTCATGGACGCCTCAGCCCGGTGCACGGCGTTGGACCTGCTGGGCCGCCACCCGGGCCTCGTCGTGACCCGGACGTTCTCCAAGGCGTACGGCATGGCGGGGATGCGCGTGGGCTACGCGATTGCGTCGGCCGAGGTGCTGGAGCCTGTCTCGCGGATCCGGCCGCCGTTCAACGTGTCCACGCCGTCGCTGGCGGCGGCTGGCGCCGCGCTGGACGACGCTGCGTATCTCGCCCAGACGGTGCGCGACACGCTCGCCGCGCGGGCGCTGCTCGAGGCGGCCTGCGACCGGCTGGGTCTGCGGCGCATGCCGTCACAGGCGAACTTCGTGCTTGTCGAGGACCGCGACGGCTGGCCAGATGCGCTGGCGGCCGATGCCATCTCGGTCCGCCATGGCACCAACCTTGGCGTACCCGGTTGGGCGCGGATCAGCCTGCCGCGGCCGGCCGATGTGCCGCGCCTTGTGGCAATCCTTGAGCGGGCGGTGCGCGCTGACGCCTGACGGACGGCGCTCAGGGCCACCAGGCTAGGTGCGCAGGCCCACCGGGATCACCGGGATCGCGTCGAATCTCGTGGGCGGGTGCAGTTCCGTGATGCCGGGCACGTGGTGCTCCGTGCGGAACACGCACAGGACCTGGTGCCCCTCGTGCGCGGCCGACGGCGCCAGCAGGCCGGCTGCCCCGTCGAGCCAGAGCGCCTCGCCCACCGCTTGGCAGGCTGGCCACTGGCGCTGGGTTGGGCGGATCCGCGCCAGACCGATGCGGGCCAGCGCACCCGGCGCGGCAAGGTCCGCCACCCCAGCGATGTCCACGGCCACCGACCACATGTCGCGGGGCAGGCGGGCGGCCGGCGGGACGCCGTCCTCGGCCGTGGCGCGCAGCCACTCGGCCCACGCGGTGTCCGTGCAGCACGCCAGGTAGAGGCCGCGCACAACGGCACCGCGCTGCCAGCGAGCGTCAAACGCGTCGCGGCTCCAGAACAGGGCAGATGAGCGCGGCCGCGTGATGCGGTGCCAGCGGCCAGTGACTTGGACCCGAGCAGGGATCACGCTCAGGAGAAGGCGTCGTTCTCGAGCCGCGCCAGCACGCGCAGGACGGACCGGGTGTCACCGCTGGCAATGCGCTCGATGGGCCGCTCGTCGTTGAGCGTCTGGACGGGCTTGTTCAGCCAGATCGCGATGTAGCGCGCGTCCATCACGGCCGCCGCGCGCTCCACCACCGCGGCCAGGTCGATCAGGCGGCGACGGCGATCTGCCGTGGGCGAGCGGCGTGATGCAAGCCACGACGCCACCGTGGTGGTGTCTGCGCCCGTGGCTGCTGCGATGTCTGTGGCCTCCAGGCCGGCCTCGCGGATCCGGCGGACCTCTGTGGCGTAGATGGTGGGTGCAGTCATGGCGACTCCTGTCAGGCGCATCGTGGCAGCGGTGTCAACTTTTTGTCAATGAGTTGTCACGTCTGGCAACTTTTTGGGGTCGCCGAGGGTCGCCCCGGTTGGTGCCCAGCGTTGGTGGTCCGCCCAGCTGCGCCCGGGGCCTAACGGGCCGCCCAGCGGTCCAACTGCGCAGTGCCCGTGCGTTTGGTCCGCACCGGAGGCCAGGTGCGCGCCGCACGGGCCTTTCGACGCGGGCCTGGCGCGCAGGTGGCTCCCCAGCCGGCCCGAATGCACGATGGCTGCGCAGTTGGACTACCGGACGGCCCAAGCCGACACCCCGGCGCGCGAAGGCGGCCGTCTCCGGGGCTGGGCGGCTACCATCCACGGACTACCCGCAACGGCCCGCAACCACGCAAGCCCGTGAGGATCCCCCACCGCATGTCCCCGCTGACACCGCGCTTCCAGGGGCGCACCGCGCTGGTCACGGGCGGGACCAGCGGCATCGGCTTTGCGGCGGCCCTGCGGCTCGCGCGCGATGGCGCCGCGGTCGTCATCGTCAGTCGTGACCTAGAGCGCTGCCAGCACGCCGAGCGGGCCCTCCGCGATGCGGCCCCGGGCGCCGCCATCCATGCGATCGCCGCCGACACGACCGATCCCGCCGCCATGGCCAATGCCGTCGCGCAAGCCGCCGCGCCAAGCGCGCACAACCGCCTCGACATCCTAGTGGCCGCAGCCGGCATCGACGGCGAAGCCAAAGACGTCCTGGACCTTGACCCGGAGAACTTCGGCAGGGTCCTTGACGTGAATATTCGCGGCCTCTTCATCGCGGGCCAGGCGGCGGCGCGCAGCATGACCCAGAACGCCGACGCAAGCGGCGGCGCCATCGTCCTCGTCGCCAGCGTCAACGGTCTCCAGGCCGAGCCGGGCTTTGCCGACTACAACGCCAGCAAGGGCGGCGCAGTGCTCCTCGCGCGAAGCATGGGCCGCGACCTCGCTGGCCGGGGCGTCCGCGTCAACGCCGTCTGTCCGGGCTACGTTCGCACGCCCATGACCCAGGCGTATCTGGACGATCCCGAGACGCTCGCACAGATCAACCGCGGCATCCCCATGGGGCGCGTTGCGCACCCGGACGAGATAGCCGCCGTCATCGCCTTCCTCGCGTCTGACGAGGCTTCGTACATCACCGGATCGGCCATCGTCGTTGATGGCGGGAGGACCGCATGAGCCAACTCACTGTGCTTTCCCTGCGCCGCTGGGCGCAGCTTGACCCCGCGGAGCAGCAGCGGATCATGGCTCGCGCGACCGCGGGGATCCTTGACCCCAAGCTGCTCGCCAGCATCGGCGAGATCTACGCTGACGTGGCCGCCCGCGGCGACCAGGCCGTCGCCGACGCAACGCTCAAGTTTGACAAGGTGGTCATCGCTGCCGATGACCTGCTGGTCAGCCAGGCGGAGATCGACGCGGCGCACGCCGCCATCAGCCCCACGCTGCTCGATGCCATCCGCTTCGGCATCGAGTCGGTCCGCCGCTTCAACGAGGCGCAGCTGGCGGCCTCGCCAAACTGGCGCAAGGAGATCCGGCCTGGCGTCACCGTGGGTGAGCGGCATCACGCCATCCCCAGCG
>JANYAA010000201.1 GCA_025355255.1 Chloroflexota bacterium
GTCCCGGGTCGCAGCGTGGGTCGCCCAGGTCAAGGATCACCCGGCGCTGGCCGGCTACCTGATTGTCAAGGAGCCGTCCTGGAGCGGCATCTCCGTGGCCGAGATGCGATCCCTGCACGACGCATTTCGCGCGGCCGACCCCAACACCGAGCACAGGATCTTCGCAGACTACGGCGACAGCCCGCACTTCGGGACAACCGCCAACGCGTGGGCGGCGGGCATTGCCGACGTCCTGATCATGAACTGGTACCCGGTGCGCATCACGCAGGGGTATGTGCCCGACGCGGTGAAGTGGTTCCCGAAGATGCGGGCGTACGTGAACGCGGTCACGCCCGGGACGCCAATCTGGGTGACGACGCAGTCGTTCGGGGCCACCAGGTACGACGAGCGGACGCCCACGAATGCCGAGATGGAGCGCCAAGTGGGCGAGGCGCTGCGGTATGCCGGCGCTGACGGGCTCGTCTTCTACACATGGGTCAATGCCCTATACGAACACCCGCTGGGCACCAACCCGGTGCTCCAGGCGAAGATCGCCTCCCTCATCGCTGGCATTCGGGCAGGGACGCTCGTCGTCAAGGCCTCCTATGACACAACCCGGCCAGTGATGACCAGACTCGCCGCCTGGTGGAGCACATCGCTGCGCAAGTACGTTGTGGCCTATCACGCCACCGACATCGCGGGGATTGCCGCGTACCAGGTGCGTTGGCGGGTCGGGACCGGGCTCTTCCACTACCTCGCACGACCTGGCGGATCGGCAACCGTCGTCATCGCGTTCCCCCGAGGGCGGATCACAATCCAGGCGCGGGCTCAGGACCGGGCAGGGAACTGGTCGTACTGGCGCACGACGTACCGCTACTAGCCGCCAAGCCTCGCGACGGCGGTCAGGACGACGCTCGCTGCTCGGTCGACTCCGGCGGATCGGCTGGCGAGACCCGTCGGGCGAGCAGTCGCGGCAACGGCAGCCAGGCCGGGGGCAGTGGAGGCGCAACGACAATGCGCCACGCCACAGCCATCAAGACGGTGAGGACCACGCCGTTGAGGCTCATCGCGTAGGTCCGCGCCACTGCGACAACCAGAAGCGCCGCTAAGACCCTGTCAGCTGGTCCGCGGTCAAACCGGCCAATCAGGCGGCCAAGCCACTGCACCGCAAGCCCGAAGGCGGCCATCCCGCCGAGCGTTGCTGCCACCCCGCCATTGGCCCACAACTCGCCGATCATCCCCGGCGTGACGAACCCCTGCGCAGATCCTGGGAAGACCTGCTGGAACAGCCAAGTGCCCAGGGCTTGAGGCGGCGCAGCACCGAAGAGGGGCGCCAGCCAGCGCAGGTAGGTCTCGCCGAGGTAGTACGGCTGCTGGGACGGGATCTGCACGGCGATGAGCTCGAGTGTCCGGGACTGGATCAGGACGACGCGCTCCACCGTCCGGTTGGCAGCAAAGCCCCCCACGTCGAAGATGTCGCGGAAATTGCCGTGGGGCCCAACGCGGAGCAGTTGGACGCCAATGAAGAAGAGCAAGGTCAGCGCGCCCAAGCCCAGCCACATTCGGCGGGTCAGGCGACGCCCAGCCCACCACATGAGCAGAAGACAGGCGAGGGCGAGTTCCATCGGCAGTGCTCGTGACGCAGTGAGAAAGAGGATGCCCCCTGCGCTCCCGAGGGCGATCGCCGCGGCCAGCCACCGGCGCCGGCTCGGACTCGCCAAAGCGGTGGCGAAAACCACGAGCGCGGCAGGCGGCACGAGCCAGCGGAACAGGTCAAACGCGATCCCGCCAAACGCCAGCCTGGTGGCTTGGGCGTCCGGCGTGAGAAAGGGGATGCCGTGCTGGACTGCGATGACGAGATACCCCGCAATGCCGACGCAGACCAGGCCCACGAGCGCTGCGGGGCGGAGCTGGCCAAGCGTCGCGGGCGGACCGACCTGCGGTGCGCGGCCCCAGCGTGCTGCACCTGCCGTGGCCGCAATCCCGAAGGCGAGCAGCCCCCCTGCAGCGACCGCTGCGCCAGCGCCTGTCGCCTCACCCGACGCCGTGATGACGAGCGTCCCAATCCCGGTTGTCACGAGGTACAGCAGCACAAACATCCGCCCCGGGGTCGTGGGATCAAATGGGTGATCCGCCGGCCCCGTCGCCCGCCACGCGAGGATTGCCCCGGCGGCCATCAGCAACCCCAGCGCACCGGCCAGGAGCAGGGACCCGCCGTCGGGCACTACGCGTCTCCGCGAGGATCCGGCCCGCTGGGCGGAGCAACTGTGTCCGCAGCGGGAACCTCGCCGGCGCCTGGAATGCCGGCGGGCGTCCAGGTTTCGAACCGGCGCCCGCGGAGCACATTGATCCACCCGAGAGCGAACGCGAGGTTCACCACGCCGAAGCTCCGCGCGAATGCGACGGCGCGCGGAACGTGCGCTCCCCTGCGGGCCGCGATCTCGGCCACCCCTGCCAGCACGGTCATGACGCCAAGGCCCACCGGTCCAGCGGCGTACACGGCGCCATGACCGGCGAGCCCCACCCCGGCAATCGCCGCGGCGAGCACGGCCCATGGCGTCGCCCAGCGCATCAGCTTGTGCGACACGATGGCGAGCAAAGGCCCTGGTTGGCGCCGGATCCGACTGTGGCGCAGGATCGCGAGTGTTCCGCCGATGCCCCGCGTCGAGATCCTCGCCCGGGTGCGGAACTGCTCGGTGACGCTGGTGATTGGCCGATCCACAGCGACCGCGTTGGGGACGAACACGACCTGGCCCCCCTGTTCGCGGACGTACACCGGGAGCAGCTCGTCCATTGAGGAGCGCGCGGGGACCGGGCGGAAGGACGACCGGCGCACGGCGACGATGGCGCCCGTCACCGCGGTCAGCCATCCAGCGCGGCTCTCCAGCTCACGCACCAGCAGCTCGTAGCGCCAGTAGAGGC
>JANYAA010000142.1 GCA_025355255.1 Chloroflexota bacterium
CGATGCGGCCCTTGAGCTTGCGGGCCGTGAGGTTGGCTGTCAGCGTGCCGCCAACACCCCCACCAAGCACCACAACGTGCTGCATGTCAGCTACCGGACCTTCTCGACGAGGATCTCGTCGAAGCCGTCTCGAGTGAACACGCCGATGAGGTTGTGGCCGGCCTTGCCGATCCACTTGGGGATGTCGGTCTTGCTGCCCTTGTCCGTGGATAGGACCGACAGCACGTCGCCCACCTCGGACTCCTTGATGCCCCGGATCAGCTCCATCAGCGGCCCTGGGCAGAAGCTGCCGCGGGCGTCGATGGTGCGCGTCACCTGCGGTGTCGTGATCTCAGTCATGGTCTGGTTACCTTTCAGGGGCACGCGGGGACGCGGGGCGCCGTGGGCACGTGCCCGTTGGGCTAGATGAAGATCGGAGCCGAACCCTCGGCGACATAGGACAGGTAGGTGGCTGCGCCAACCGGCTCGCCCATGCCGTCAATCAGGTCTTCACGGGTGAGGCCAAACATGTCCATCGTCATCTGGCAGGGCACGAACTCGACGCCCATCGCCGCGGCAGCCTCAAGCAAGTCGGCAGGCTTGGACACGCCGTACTGCTTGGCCAGGGTGAACATCATCCAGGGGCCCATCCCCAGGAAGTTCATCTTGGACAGCTTGCGGTGGCCGATGCCCGGACGGGACATTATCGAGAGCATCTTCTGCATCCAGTTCTTGCCCGTGATGCGCTTCTCAGGCTTCACAAACGTCTGGAGGCCCCAGAAGGTGACAAACACCTTTGTGGGCATGCCCATAGCGGCCGCGGTGGAGGCCAGGATCATCGCGGCCCAAGTCTTCTCCAGCTCGCCGCTGTAGCAGATCATCGCGAGGCCGCGCGGGGTGGCCTCAGGGGCGGATGCGGCAGCGGGGGCCGCCATCGGGAGCTCTGCAACTGTCATCTCGGTGTCCCTACTTCTTGCGCATGACGAAGCGGAAAACGCTGCCGTCAACGGTCTGCTCCACCATCTCGTTGCCGGTGGTCTTGGCCCATGCCGCGAAGTCCTTCACGGACCCGGGGTCTGTTGCCAGGACCTCAAGCAGCTGGCCGGACGCGAGCCCCTTGATCGCCTGCGCCGTCTTCACGATCGGCATCGGGCAGTTGAGGCCCTTTGCGTCCACCTGGACATCTGCAGCCATTCCCGAACTCCTTCTCGCGGCATTGGGCCGCGACTTGTGCCTAGATGAAGACGATCTGGCCTTCGCCAGCGTTGAGGTAAAACGAGGTGACGCCTTCGACGCCATCGACGAGCGGATCAAGGTCCGACTCCTCGAGGTGCAGCAGGTCCATCGAGAGCGAGCAGGCTTGGATGTCCACGCCGCCGATGTCCTTTGCCTGGCGGAGCGTCTCCGCCCACGGCGCCTGGCCCGCCTTGGCGAGCGCGTCAACGGCGGCGCGGCCCTCGGCGCCGGCCTCAGGGGCGAGCCCGTGGTCGCGGTTGATCTTGGCCTTGGTGAAGGCGTCAAGCGCCCAGTACTGCAGGAACAGGTTCACGGGCTTGCCTAGCGCGGCGGCGCCGGCCGCGAGCACCGCGACCGCCTGCAGCTTGTCATCGGTCCCGGAGAAGACCACCAGGTTCAGGCTCTCGTCCACGGGTGCTCCTTGTTGGGCTACTGGATCTCGATGAGGTCGGCGGAGGCCTGGTCCAGACGGGACAGGCGGCCAAGCCGGGTGAGACGGCGCTGAAGGACCCCGCGCATCACGCTGCAGGCGACCATCACGTCGCCATCGGTGAGGCGGTAGCGCACTTCGCGCCCATCGCGGTCGGCCTCGACGATGCCCGCAGCGCGTAGCACGGCGAGGTGCTGGGAGACGTTGGGCTGCGTCAGGTCGAGGTCTTCGGCAAGCCGGCCAACTTCACAGGGGCCTTGCGCCAGACGGTGCAGGATCGCCAGCCGCCGGGGATGCGCCAGGGTCTTGAGCACCTCGGCCTGCAGGATGGTGATTTCGTCCATGTCTGAAGCATCGCCATATTCGCAGATGCGCATAAGTGTCCTGTGGCCCTCGCAGATGGGCCGATGGCAAGGACAGCGGGGGCCAGAGGACACGCGGAAGGCAGGGCTGTCCCCAGCCGGACAGGCGCCGCCCGGCGCAGAGTCGATGGGCCCCGGCGCCACAGGACACTTCGACCCCTCCCGGGGTGGGCATGACGGCCCTGCCCGAGACGCACTCCGGCACTCGCCCGGCCCATCGCGGCGAGCCATGCTCCGAGTCGGAGGTATCTGCATGACCATGCCAGCGCCGCTCGTTGACGCCTCGCTTCGACGCCCTCCGAGCGGTACTCAGACGTTCCGCCCTGTACTCGTGGCCATGGAGCGATGCAAGGGCTGCGGCCTCTGCGTCGATGCCTGCGCGCCCGGCGCTCTTGCCCTCGACGGGTCGCACGTCAACGCGATGGGCCACCACCCGGTGGTCCTCGTCCACGCTGAGGCGTGCACCAGCTGCGCCAAGTGTGCCCGGATGTGTCCTGACGCGGCGCTGTCCATCTTCGCGCCGCCCGCGGCGGCACGACCGGCAGCCGCACGACCTAAGGGGGCCTAGCCAGTGACCGTCGCCGAGAAGTCCCGCACCACCCGGCCTTCCCTCGTCGCCTCGCCGCCTGGGACCGGCGGCGAG
>JANYAA010000214.1 GCA_025355255.1 Chloroflexota bacterium
AGCGACTGTGGAGCCATCTGCGTCCAGGCGAGGTTGTCGAGCGACGTCTCCAGCCTGTAGCTCGCGACGCCGCTGCCGCCCGGACCATCGGTAGCTGCCCACGTGATGAGCACCGGGACGGCCGAGGTGGTGGACGGCGAGCTGAGCGCCGTGCCAGCTCGCAGGCTCACCGCAATGGGGCTGGTGAAGTTCGTGGGCGCGGTCTTGTCAACCGTGAGGGCGGCCCCGGTGCTGAACGTGGCGGTGAGCGCGTTGCCGGCCACGTCCGTGATCGTGGGAAAGGCACTGGAGAGATCCACGCGGATAGTGCCGTCGCCTGATCCGGTGCTGATCGTGATCGTGCGCGTGGCGCCGGAGCCCGCTACGTTGCTGACGGAGGCGCCTGTGATGGTGCCGGTGGTGGCGAGCGTGAAGTTGCCCGCCGCGACGCCAGCGACCGACTCGCCGAATGTGACGGTGAACGTCGCGGTGGCGGCGTTGGTGAGCGCCAGACTGGGCGTGATCGCTGTTGCGGCGGGTGCGACGCGGTCCAGGGTCAGGGCGGCGGACGCGCTGGCGGCGCCGGCCGGGCCCGTGTTGCCGGCGGTGTCGGTCACGCCGCCCGCGGCGAGCTGCGGCTGGAGCGTGCCAGTGGCGGCGCAGCCGGTGACCGTCAGGGTGATCGGGGTGCCGCCGCTGGCGGAGGCCGCCGACGGGGCAAACGCGCAGCCCGTGGCGGTGCCCGCGTTGGTGAAGTCGCCGACGGCGATGCCGCTGACGGACTCGCTGAACGCCAGCGAGTACGCGACGGACGTGCTGATGGTTGGCGACGACACGGCGCTGGCGAACGCAGACACTATCGGGGCGACACGATCTACGTTCAGCACCGACCCGGTGCTGAACGGGGCTGTCAGGCTGTTGCCTGCAGCGTCGCCAATCGCAGGCGCAACGCTGGAGAGGTCCACGCGGATGGTGCCGCTACCGCTGCCAGTTGCCACGGTGACCGTCCAGGACGCTCCAGCGCCGGTGACACCGGTGATGGACGAGCCGACGAGTCCGGTGGTGGCGAGGCTGAAGTTGCCCGCCGCAACGCCCGCGACCGACTCGCTGAATGTGACGGTGAACGTCGCGGTGGCGGCGTTGGTGAGCGCCAGACTCCGGGTGATCGAGCTGACGGCGGGCGCGACGCGGTCCAGGGTCAGGGCGGCGGTGGCGGCCGAACCGGAAGCCGGGCCGGTATTGGAGGCGAGGTCGGCGATGCTGTTGCCCTCCAATTGCGGCTGGAGGGTGCCCGACGTGGAGCACGTCGTCACGGTGACCGTGTAGCTCGCGCCGGATCCAGTGGGCGCGAACGCGCAGCCGGTGGCGGTGCCCGCGTTGGTGAAGTCGCCCTTGGCGACCCCGGTGACAGACTCGCTGAACGCCAGGGAGTACGCGATGGACGTCGAGCGCGAGGGCGAGCTGACGGCGCTCGTGAACGCGCTCACCGTGGGCGCCGTGCGGTCGACCGTGACGGGGGTCGTCCCGGTGCCAAACGCAGGACCGGTATTCAAGGACGCATCGGCCACCGTGTTGGCCAGCAGCGTGAGCGTCACCGTGCCCTCGGAGCAGCCGGTCAGGGCGACCGTGTAGGAGGCGCCGGAGCCCGACGGATCGCCAACAACGCAGCCTGTCGCCGTGCCGGTGACGCTGAAGTCGCCCGAGGCCAGCCCGGTGACGGGCTTGTCGAAGCCGACGGTGTAGGTTAGCGATGCGGCGTTGGTGGGCGTGCTGGGCGGCATGAGGGTGGCGACGGGGGCCAGGGACACGGAGGTGCAGGACGGATACGCGAAGCTGGCGATCCGGGTCTTCCAGTTGAACGACCCGTCCGCGGGGATGTACTCGCTGGCCATCCAGAACGTGCAGTCGTCCGCCGGGTCCACGCCGATACCCGCGTAGTCGCCCCAACGCGAGAGGTTGCTGGTCTGCGAGCCGCCGCCGGTGACGATGGTTGCTTCACCCTGAACGAGCAAGCCCGGGGTGTCCCCGGCTAGGCGGCCCGCGTACCGGACTGACGGCGTGGTGGTGCTGGAGCTTGTGCTGTACACGAGCGCCAGGTCGCCCAACATGTCCATGGCAATGGATGGCATCCAGCGCGACGCCGTATCGGGCGCATAGGTGCCCTGGTCCGCCACGGTGAGGGTGGTGCCGCTGGGCGTGAAGCGCGCCCATCGGATGCTGCTCGTGTTGTTGCCGCTGTTCACGGACCAGCTGAGTGCAAAGTTCTCGCTCCCGCCCACGTTGCGATACACAAACCGGTACATGGCCCGGTCACCCAGCGTGTCCAGCAGCTGCGTGGTGCCAGCCTGCGGGATGCAGGTGCCGCCACTGTTGTCGCACGGCGCGAGCCAGGAGGCCACCGCGGGTGCCGTCTGGAGCGTCCACGTGCTGTTGGCGGGCGTGGCCCAGTCCACGTGAAAGCGCCACAGGACCATGGCGGTACTGGTGTCCTCGGCGATGGCATACGCCGCCGTGCCCGCCGCAGGGGCGGCGGAACCTTCCACACCGGCCACGAGAACGCCGCCGTACAGGGTGCTGGTGGTGAAGCACTGCTGCGTGGCCGCTGTGCCGGCCAGCATCGCCGTCCGGTTGTAGGCGCACGTGGTGGCGCCCAGATACGCCGTGCCCGCAGCGTTGAAGTCGTTGAACGTGGTGTAGTAAGCGTCCGGCCAGACAGCGAGCTTTGGATAGTCGTTGAAGAAGCTGTAGCTGAACGAGTAGCGGTTGTAGGCGCCGGTGGCGTCGGCGGTCTGGCTGACAGCAAGGCACTGGAGGAACGGCGTGGCACTTCCGTCTGCGCCCGTGACCGCGAACTGGCTGATCACCCAGCGGTTGGCAAGCCGGTCCCACTGGACGGTCGCGTCACCATCGTTCGTGGTCTCGCACAGGCCGCCGAAGCCCGCCCACAGGGTGTTTGTGGCCACGGGGCCTAGCAGGACCGTACCCGTCTTGTTGAAGACTGCGAGCTCACTGTTGACAACCTCGACAACCTGCGTCGTGCCGACGTCAAGGCTCGTGTCCGGCGGAGCGCTCTGCACCGACATCGTCCCGGCCGGGCCGACGAAGCCCTGCCCAAGGCCGTCCCAACTGGTGGCCGTCGCCGGCATCTGCCAGCTTGGCGCTTTGGAGTTGGACGTCTGGACCACGGTGTCAACCGCGATGCGGCTGGTGCGCGGCTTGGGGAACAGCCCCTCGCGGCGCGCCTCAACGGAGTTGTCCTCGTTTTCCACGGTGGGGGCGAAGCCGGCTGGGCACATGCCCGCAGGGCTTGTCAGCCGCTCCGCGCCCGGGTCCTCGCCCGCGGCCTCGTCAATCGGCTGACAGATCATGCCCTCTGTGCGGCCGGGCGTTCGGGAGTCCGGAACCATCGCCAGCGGGGCAGATGAGTCGTGATGCACGGCGTCGCTCACAACCGGCGGCGTCCCCGGCGGCACATGGTGCACTTGCGCGGCGAGACCGGCGACGACCATCACGGCCGCCACCGCGGCAGCCGCGACGATGGCCGCTCGCGGCCTCCGGAGATTATCCACGCGCGTCACTGGTGTCTGCCCTTCCTCTGCCGGAGGCCCCTCGGCCGCCCTCACCAGCCGCTCCCCACCCGCGGCCGCCGTGTGGGTGGATGGTGGCGCCCCGTGCCGATCCGGTCAACCGCACGAAGGGAGCAGGACCTTCAGGGCACCGCTGTGCGCGACCCTCGCGACCTTGGCTGTAGTTGGGTCGTGCCACGCGTCGGTGGCATACGGTAGACTTTCTGCCAATCTGCTGACAGCGCGCGCGGCCCGTGTGTCACGCTGACTGCACTGGCCAGTCCGGCCGGCCTGAGGGGAGCCGACGAGCATGATGAGCGCGACCAGCCAAGCCGCAAGCCCGGCAGTAGCGCAGGTGAAGCACGCAGTTGTAGCGGATGACCATCCCCTCGTGCGCCGCGGTCTCGTCTTGGTGCTTGAGGGCCTCGGCGTCACCACCCTGGCTTCCGTGGACTCTGGCGACGCGGTGCTTGCGGCAGCGGCACAGCACAAGCCGGATCTTGTGATCGTGGACATGTCGATGCCGTGCGGGGGTCTCACGCTGGTTGAGCGGCTGCACCGGGACCACCCGAACGCGGCAATCCTCGTGTACTCCACGTTTGCCGAGAAGGACGTGGCGTTGGCCTGCTTCATCGCCGGCGCATCCGGGTACGTCTGGAAGGCCGGGCCTGAGGGCGAACTGGAGACCGCCATCGACCGGCTGCTCTCGGGCCGCCGCTACATGAGCCTCGCGGTGTCTGAGCAGCTGGCGGATCGCCTGTCGGGGTCCGGGGACGCCACGGCCGCACCCCACCAATCGCTCTCCAAGCGCGAACTTCAGGTCTTCGAGTACCTCGCGCGCGGTCTGTCGCTGGCGGAGGCGGCCACAAACCTCGGCGTATCGCCCAACACCGTGTCCACGTACCGCTCGCGCGTGCTGCGCAAGCTTGGCATCGCCCGCGACGCGGAGCTGGTCCGCTACGCCGTGCGCCACGGTCTGATCGAGGCTTAGGGGCGCCCGGGCCGCCGCTCGCGCAGCTGCTGCGCCATCGTGACCCCGTCGATGTTGGGCAGGACGATGTCGCTCACGATGATGTCGATCTGCTCAAGCGCCTCGCCCTGAGCGTGGGCCGTGGTGTTGGCGGGATCCTCGGCGTCGGGGCGCTGCAAGTCCCTCTCCCGCGCGCCGCCTCCCTCGAGCGGAACTCGACCTGAATGTCTTCCGGATGGCTTCGCCGCTAAAGCGGCTGGCACGCTTGTCGATGCAATGGCGCGAGGGGGCGACCGGACGTATCGTCATGTCGTCACCGCCTCTGCGGCGTCTGGAGGTGTCCGTGTCCACGTCGAGCGCCCACGACGCCCCCGGCGCTGAGCGCCTTGCCTCTCTGCTGGCCACGTTTGGCGCCGCGACCCGCGCCATCGCCGGCGCGTGGGACCGCGACACGCTCGCCGCGGCCATCACGCAGCTGCTTGTGGCCAACGGCGCGTTCGCGATGGCCTGGATCGGCGCCGATCTGGATGGCGACGGCTGGATCGAGATGATCACCGCGTCGGGCGATGCGGATGCGTACCTCCAGGGGATCCGCATCTCTGCCGTTGATGTGCCCGAGGGTCAGGGCCCAACGGGTCGGGCGGTTCGGGGCGGGGCGCCGCCGTTCCTCTCGTCCGACATCGAGCACGACCCGCGCATGGAGCCATGGCGCGCGAGGTGTCTGGCCCACGGGTTCCGCTCCTCCGGCGCCTTCCCGCTCCACAGCGAGCATCTGCCAACCGGGGTCCTGACCGTGTACGCGCCGGTGGCCGGCGCGTTTGGCGAGCTCGAGGCGACCGTCCTGACAGATCTCGCGCGCGCTGTGGGCTTTGCGTTTGACGATTTCGCGGTCAGGGCAGAGCGTGCGGCCGCGGCCGTGCGGCTGCGCGAGGCCGAAGATCGCTATCGGGCGGTGGTAGACCAGCTAGACGCCATCGTCTTCGTGCGCGATCTCCAGACCAACGAGGCCGTGTGCTCGCCGCAGGCTCGAGCCATCCTGGGCTACGACGCGGCTGCGCTCTCCGATCTCGCGCTGTGGCGGCAGCTGGTGGTTGACGAGGATCGCGAGCGGGTGGCCGCTGTCTGGGAATCGGCGGTTGATGTCGAGAGGGAGCTGCAGTACCGCATGCGCCACGCGGATGGGCGCATCGTGTGGATGCACGAGCGTCGCCGAGCAATGTGGGGCGCGGATGGCATGCCGACCCACGAATACTCCCTGGTGGTTGACATCACGGGGCGCCGCCAACTGGAAGAGGCCGTGGCGCGGATGGAGCGTCTGGAGGCCGTGGCCAGGGTGGCCGCAACCGCCGCCCACGACTTCGGCAACGTGCTGATGGCGATCTCGCTGTTCCAGTCCTTCCTCCTTGAGGGCCTTGGCCCGTATCACGCGCTGGCGGCCGATGTCGCGGCGATCGGCGAATCTGTGGAGCGGGGCCGCGCCCTCACTGCGCAGCTGCTCGCCGTTGGGCGCCCGTCGTCCAGCGAGGAAGTCCAGCAGGTTGATGTGCTGGAGGTGCTGGGCAGGCTGCACGGGATCCTGCAGGCGATTGCCTCGCCGGCCATCCTGCGCCTGGAGCCAGACCCGGCCCACGCCGCCCATGCGCCCGTGGCGCCGACCGTGGTCATCGCGCTACGCGCGCTGGAGCACGCGGTCCTCAACTTGGTGATCAACGCGCGCGACGCCATGTCGTCACGGGCCGGCCGGATCACCGTGACCGTGGGTTGGGAGCAAGTGGCGGCGGGATCACCGCTCGAGCTCGCGGCTGGCCGCTACGTGACCCTCACGGTGGCCGACAACGGGCCCGGCATGCCGCGCGAGGTGATGGACCATGCATTTGAGCCCTTCTACACAACAAAGGAGCACGGCACGGGTCTTGGGCTGTCGTCGGTGTTGCGGACGGCGCACAAAGCGGGCGGGGCGGTACGCATGGAGAGCGCCCTGGGCGCCGGCACAACCGTAACGCTGCTGTTGCCGGAGACGGTCGTCTCGACGCCGGAGTTGGGCGCTATTCCTCGCCGATGTCCTCGTTCCAGACGTGGGGCCGCGCCGTGATGAACTCGTGCATCAGGTCAACGCACGCCTGCGAGTCAAGGTTGACCACCTCGACGCCCCGCGAGCGCAGGTAGTCCTCCCCGCCCACAAACGTGCGGTTCTCGCCCATCACCACCCGGGGGATGCCATAGAGGAGGATGGCGCCGGTGCACATGTCGCAGGGCGAGAGCGTCGTGTACATGGTATCGGGCTGGATCGGCATCGTCTCGCGAGCATACGCCGCGGCCGGGCCCGCCCATTGCAGCATCGCAATGAGCGGCATGACGTACGCTCGCGGGGCTCAGGTTTGTGGGGCGCAACACCCAGGAGACAGGATTGGAGATCGTCCGCGATCGGGTTGCACTCGAGGCGCTTGCCTCTATGGCGGAGGCAATGTTCGGGAACCTCGTGAAGGCGGTTGTCGACGTCGAGCTGGGCATCATGGCAATCGACGCAGAGATGCACGCGGACGAGGAGGCGCTACTGCTCGGCACCGGATCGGCTCAGCGGGATCTGTGGGGGATCAACCTCCACCCTGATGATTTCGCAACTGACGACTTTGTCGAATTCGACTCGATGATCAATGTCCGCCCGAGGCAGGGCAATCGGACCAGGTATGTCGATGATCTGGCCCTCCGCGAGCGGATCCGGGACATCGTCGAAAGGCTCGTGTCGGCGTGAGCATCCACGCGAGCCTTGCAGACGGTCGCTGGTGGACGCTGACGCTCGCCGAACAGCTTGGCAATGCCGGCGCGGACGTTGGGCGGGCGATCCGCGCAAAGGCAGCCAGCAACGCACCGAGATTCGAGGCAGCGCTTGAGCGCGCGCTGGAACTGCTAGACCTCACCCTTGCCGATCCGCGATTGTCCTCACCCAGACGCCAAGAGATCGCCCGGGCGCGTGAGGTTGTTTGCGACTACCTCGTGGGCGACAACGAGTTTGGCTCGACTGCCGAGAACCTCGACGCCTGGTTCACGAGCTTCGCTTTGGCCTCCCGCCGAGACCGCTGACCCCGGGGGGGCGCGGCCAACCGACCGCAGCCCTACGCGTCCAGCCGAGATGCCACCTCAACAGCATTCCGGGCATCCCCGGCCGCGCCCACGCGGACGATGACCCGCATCCGGCCGAGCATCTGAACCATCGGCGGGCCCATGTGGCCGGCAACGACAACCTCGACCGCGTGATCCTTGATGAACGTGGCGATGCGGGCGTGGTGGCCGCCCTCGGTGCCCACGTCGTGGAGGACGTCCCAGCCTACCGGGTACTCGTTCCACGCGGTGATCTGGCCCGCCACAACGTCGGCCACGGCGACGCGGGGCGCCCGGCCCCAGCCGCCGCCAACCATGCCGTCGGGAGTCACGGGCACACAGACGATCATCGAGTCCTCCTTGGCGGGCGAAGGTGGCGCCGCTCCACGCGCTCATGATGCCGTGGCTACAGGACCGGTGCGGGCTCTAGGTCGTTGGGGTTGGCGCGGGCGACGGCGATGCCCTGGAAAAGGAGGCCCGCGAGCACAAGCACCACCCCGACGCTCGCTGTCGCGGACAGGTGTTCGCCCAGCACCACAACGCCGAGCAGGGTGGCGACGACCGGATCTGTGAGCATCAGCGTCGCAGCCGGGCCTGGCGGCAGCCCATGGATGCCGTTCGTCAGCAACACATTGGCGATGGCCATGGTGGCGACGCCGAGGTAGAGCGCAAGGCCGATGCCCGACGGCTGCGCGAGAGCGCCCAGCGGCTGCACGGCGAGCAGCGGCAGGAGCAATAGCCCGCCCAGCGTGAAGCTGGCGGCGGGGATCTCCACGGCCGTCGCGCCGGCGTCGAGCTGGTGTTTTGCGGCGAGGTTCCAGGCGGCACTGCACAGCCCGGCGCCAAGCGCCATGAGCAACCCCAGCGCGTCACCGGAACCCTGTGCGCCCAGCC
>JANYAA010000225.1 GCA_025355255.1 Chloroflexota bacterium
TCATGCCCGACAGGTCGACGGAGCCCGCGTGGACACCGGGCAGGATCCGCCCGTCGTACTGGTGGCTCCATGCGTACAGCGCCCCGGCACCAATGCCGGTGACGAGCACCAAACCCGCGACAAACGACACGCCGAAGCGCAGCGCTGTGCGCGGTCGGCGGGGCGCGACCGTGGGCGGGACGGGTGCTAGGCCCGCGGGCGACGCATCTGCGGCGCCAGCGGTGTCCGCCACGATGTGGGCGAGTTCAGCAGAAGTCTCGTCGACGGGTGCCGGGTCAAGTTCGGTCATAGGTGCAGAGCCTCCACGTCTCGGGCGGAGCCATCGCCGGACTCGCCGGCCGCCAAGGACGTGCCCCCATCATCGCGCACATGCGCGAATGCGTCTTCCATCATGATTTGACCCCCCCAGCCGAGCTGTCCGTGCGTGTGCCTCAGACGTTCCGGGGCACAACGACGATCCGACGGTTCGGCTCTTCGCCGATCGACTGGGTCGCCACGCCCGCGTGGTCGCGCAGTGCAATGTGGATCCAGCGACGCTCGAGCGCGGGCATCGGTTCCAGTTGGAGCATCTTGCCGGTCGCCACAACGCGCTCGGCGGCTCGGGTTGCCAGGTCAACGAGCTGGCGCTCACGGCGCCCGCGGTAGTCCTCGACGTCCACGAGCACGCGCGTCCACTGACCGGTGCGCCGGGACAGCATCAGGTTTACGAGGTGCTGCAGCGCTGAGAGGCGCTCGCCCTTGCGCCCGATGAGCGCGCCCAGTGCCTCGCGGTCCGACGTGCCACCCACGACGTTGAGCCGGCTCGTCTCGCCCTCGCGGATCTCCACGCCGACGCCTTCAAAGCCAAGGTGGCCCAGCAGGGTCTCGAGGATCTCCTTGCCCGCGGCAAGCGCCTCGGGTGACGCCTCTGCGGCCTCCAGCTCAGCACGCTCCATGGCAAGCGAGCCACGGGCGCTGGCGACCTGGGCCTCCTCGGCCTCCGACAGCTCGGAGCTGCTCGGGCCGCTGGAGGGACGGTCGTCGCGTCGGTCGTCGCGTCGGGGGCCACGATCACCGAAGTCGCGGCGGGGGCCGCGGTCGCCAGCCGGTCGGTCGCTCACCGGTCGGTCGGCAGCGGGGCGGTCGGCAGCGGGGCGGTCGCCGGCAAGCGGGCCGCGGTCGGCAGCGGGGCGGTCGCCGGCAGGACGATCGCCAAAGTCGCGGCGGGGGCCGCGGTCGCCGGCAGGGCGGTCGTCGCGACGGGGGCCGCGGTCGCGGTCGCCGGACGGACGGTCGCCGAAGTCGCGGCGGGGTCCGCGGTCGCGGTCGCCAAAGTCGTTGAGCGGCCGGTCCTCGCGCGGTCGCGGTGCCGGCAGCGGCGTGGCCTCTGCAGCCTCGCGCTTGGGCGCGGACCCGCCGAGTGCGCTGCGCGGTGCGGCGACGATGCGGGCGGGCTCGGCGCCCATGCCCAACACGCCGCGGCTGCCGGGCGTCAGGATCTCGAAGTCGAGATCGCCCAGACCAACACCAAATTGGTCGCAGGCCGACTTGATGGCCTCTTCAACCGATTTGCCGGTGAATTCCTGGTATTCGCTCATATCAGCGTCGCCTCCCTCGCCGGCTGGTCCGCGTGCGGTTGGGCCGGATCGTGGCTTGGGCCGAGACATCGCGATCGAGGGCCTTGGCCCGGTCCACCGCGCTCGGGTTCTTGGTTGCAACGTTGGGCAGGATCTGCGGCACCTTCACCGGGGAGCGCGGGGTGAGGTTCCGCGCGAACGCCGGGTACCAGCCCCGGAACGGGAAGATGCCGCCAAATCCCAGCACGAAGAACTGCTGGATGATCTGGATCACCGTGGAGAGGATCCAGTAGAGGAACAGGCCGGCGGGCAGGAAGCCGCCGTACATGATGGAGATCAAGGGCAGGAAGTACGCCATCTGCCGCTGGACCTTGACGTTCTGGTCGTCCGCCATCCGCGGGTCCACGGGTGCGAGCGTCTGGCGGGACGCCACCAGCTGCACGAGGGACGAGAGTACGGCGAGGATGCTGATGCCGAAACCGGCGATCGCCAGCCCGGTGGTAAACGGCTCCGGGTAGCTCCAGTTGATGCCGAATGCCCAGGGGTTGAGGCACGGATTGAGGATGTGCCCAGCCGCGTCAAACTTGGGCGCCGTCTCGCAGACGATCCCCATGGCCGCGCCGAGATCGAAACCGAAGGGGCGGAGCATGGGGCTGATGTCGTGGTTGGTGAGGCCGCCGCTGAACACCGAGTACATCGGGATCAGCAGACCCATCGAGAGCAGCGCTGGCAGGCAGCCGCCGGCCGGGTTGACGCCGCGCTGCTTGTAGAACTCCTGAACTGCCGCGTTCTGGGCGACACGGTCGTTCTTGAACTTGCGCTGGATCTCGCGGACTTCCGGCTGCAGGAGCTGCGACTGGCGGGAGGTGATCAGCTGCTTGCGCGTGATCGGCGTGGTGATCAGCTTGATCAGCACCGTCAGCAGCAGGATGGCCACGACGATGTTGCCGGTGACCTTTGCCAGAACAACCAGCACGATGAACAGGACCTGAAAGATCGGCGTGAACAGCCAGGCCAGGAGGTCCATCGGGTTTGCGCCGGGTGCGGCGGGGTGCAGCGGCGCCTGAGAGTGGCTGGGCGAGGGCGCGCCTGATGCGCCAGCGCCGGTGCCGGATCCGGGTATGCACGCCGCCACCACGAGCGCGACAAGGATAAGGAACAGGACCGGCGCCAGCCGGACGAGGAGCTTCTGCAGTCGCGTCACGCGGGTCTCGTATCCGTTAGCGGACCGGGTCATAGCCGCCCGGGTTCCAGGGGTGGCACCGGCCGATACGCTTGGCGCCCATCCAGCTCCCGCGCAGCAGCCCGTACTTTTCAATCGCCTGCTCCGTGTAGCGCGAGCAGGAGGGTTCAAACCGACAACCTGAGGGCAAGAACGCGAACAGGACACGGTAGAGGCGGATCAGCCTCGTCCCGATCCAGATCCCGGCCCGTCTCACGACTCAGTCCGTCCTCCGAGCACGCCCCCCGATCGGAGGACCCGGCGCAGTGCCCCGGCCAGAGCGTCCTGGTCTGAGCTGACCATTGCAGGCCGGGCGATGAGGAGGACGTCCCAGCCCGGCTGGAACGACGCCGCCATCACCCTGAGCTCCTCGCGAAGCCGGCGGCGGACCCGGTTCCGGATCACGGCTCCTCCGAGCCGCTTGCCGGTTGCGAGTCCAAACCTTGTGGTCTCCTGGTCATTGCGGACGAAGCGCCCAACCAGTAGCGGGTGCGTCCTGACGACGCCTCCCTCCGCCAGCCTTGCAAAATCGCCCGGCCGGGAGAGCATAACGAGCCGCAGCGGGTTGTGACTGCGCCCGTCGGTCAGGCCGAGAGCTGCTTCCGGCCCTTGGCGCGCCGCGAGGCGAGCACGCGCCGACCGCCCGTCGTCTTCATCCGGGCGCGGAACCCGTGCTCTTTGGCGCGATGCCGCTTCTTCGGTTGAAACGTCGGCTTGCCCATCGGGACTTTCCGTGATCCTCTCCATCGGCCCAGGGACCCGGATGATCCGACCCCTAGAGGCACGCAAACGCGCCGAGCGCCCAAAGAGCGCGGCGGCGCGTGTTCGTCCGGGGGATGATAGGTCGAGCCGCGACGGGGTGTCAAACGTGGCCGGGGCCCCGTCCGATCCGCACGGAGACGCTTCGGCACCCGACTGGCAGGACGTTCCGCGATACCCCGCATGATACTCCCATGGAGTATGCCGGAATCGTCTTGCGGCGGTCTCTGCGGGCGGTGTATTGTTCGCGGGCTCGGTCAAACCGAAGGCACCGGAGCGGGTACCGAGGGGCCCGCTCCCAGCGCCAGACGCGCCCGCCGGCACCGGAAAACGTGGCGTCCCAAGTCCGTTCCCTCGTTCGAGGCCCTTGGTCGCCGCTACCCATCAATGCTCTCTCGCACTGGGACAACCATCGCAGTTATGGACGCGAAGCAGGTCTGGCGCGCAGCGCTCGGAGAGTTGCAGGTGGCGTTGTCCCCTGCCAACTTTGAGACGTGGCTGCGCGACACGCACCTGGTCGAAGTGGACGAGCAGCGCTTCCGGATCGCCGTTCCCAACGCCTTCGCCAAGGACTGGCTTGAGGGCCGCTACCGATCTCTGATCTCCCAGACGCTCGCCCGCGTGGTCGGCTACAGCGTCCAGGTTGAGTTTGTCGTCGCGGCCGGCGAAGAGGTCGTCGCCGCAGCTGCCGCCACGGCGGTGCAGCCGGTTCGAGTAGAGCCCACCCGCGTGGGCGCGGGCGAAGGCGCGGCCGCGGGCGCGTCCAACCTCAACACCCGCTACACCTTCTCGAACTTCATCGTCGGCTCGGCCAACCGCCTCGCCCACGCGGCATCGCTGTCCGTGGCGGAGCGCCCCGGTCACGCGTACAACCCGCTGTTCCTCTACGGTGGCGTTGGCCTCGGCAAGACCCACCTGATGCACGCCATCGGGAATGCGGTTGCCACCAGGTTCCCGCGCAAGCGCGTGGTCTACGCAACCAGCGAGAAGTTCACCAACGAGTTCATCACCTCCATCCAGCAGGGCAGGATTGACGAGTTTCGCGCCCGCTACCGCCGGATCGACCTGCTCCTGATCGATGACATCCAGTTCATCGCGGACAAGGAGCGGACGCAGGAGGAGTTCTTCCACACGTTCAACGCCATCCATGAGGACGGCAAGCAGATTGTGCTGTCCTCGGATCGGCCGCCCAAGGCCATCCTCACGCTCGAGGAGCGGCTGCGCAGCCGCTTCGAGTGGGGGCTGATCGCGGACCTCACCGTGCCGGACCTCGAGACGCGCATCGCGATCCTCCGCGCCAAGGCAGAGGAGCAGGGTTCGGCCATCAGCTCAGATGTCGTGGAGTTTGTGGCTCGCAAGGTGGTCTCCAACATCCGGGAGCTCGAGGGGGCGCTCAACCGCGTGGTCGCCTATGCGTCGATGGGCGCCGTGCCGGTCTCCATCGACCTTGCACAGTCGGTCCTCTCCAACGTCCTCTACAACCCCAAGAAGCGCCAGGTGACGCCAGAGCGCATTGCGCAGGCAGTGTCGGAGTACTACGGCGTGGGGATGGACGCACTGCGCGGCCAGAAGCGCGAGAAGAGCATCGTTGTGCCGCGGCAGATCGCGATGTTCCTGATGCGCGAGGAGACCGAAGTCTCGCTGCTGCGCATCGGCGCCGAGTTGGGCAACCGGGACCACTCCACGGTCCTCCACGCGTGCGACAAGATCGGGCGCGCCATCCAGGTCAGCGACGAGATGCGGCGCGAAGTTGCCGCCGTGCGCGAGTTGATCTACGCCGAGTAGGTCGGGCCCGCCCGTCCTCCGGCGGCGCCATGGGGCGCTCCACCCCGCCAGATGTCAGGAACCAGACGAGTGCGCGTCTTTGCGCGTCTTTGCGCACCCTTGCGGTGGGGACAACTCGTTGACAACCCCCTTGCGGCGTGGACGGCGACCCGCAGAATCGGGGATGGCGGCGTGGGGATCTGGGCACACCGACGGGGGTGGCGTCGGCAGCCCAACCGGCAGTGCGATTTCATCCACCAAATGCTCCCCAGCACATCCACCGCTTACTGGGGTCCGTCCACGCTCCCCGCGCTCCCGCCCACCGTGTCATCGTTCGGGGCCAAGCGTGCTTGTCCCCGGTTCCCACAGCATGATGATGGTTATGGATGAGAAGATAGAGAGAACACATCCACTATCGATCCCATCGCGGCTTGCGACCTCGCGGCTGCGACCGGATCGCCGCCCATCTGGGACATGAGCGGCACATCTGACCGGTCAAGTCGGCGGCCCGAAGCCTGGAGACAGTGAGCGTGAAACTCTCGGTGATGCAGGAGAACCTGGCGCGGGGACTATCCGTGGTCTCGCGGGCCGTCTCGTCGCGCAGCACGCTGCCTGTGCTTGGCAACGTCCTCCTCAAGACGGAGGATGCCGGGCTCAAACTGACCGCCACCAACCTCGAGATCGGGATCACCTGCTGGATCCCCGGGCGCATCGAGACCGAGGGCGCCACCACCATTCCTGCCCGCCTCCTGACAGATCTGGTCGGGACCCTGCCGGCCTCGGAGAAGGTGGAGTTGGAACTGCAGGGGGCGGACACGTTGCACCTGCGCTGCGGACGCTTCGCCACCCATGTCAAGGGCATCGACGCCGAGGATTTCCCCACGGTCCAGACGGCTGGCGATCGCCCCACCACCAGAATCGCCCAGAAGGTGCTGCGCCGGGCGCTGGCGGAGGTTGCCTTTGCGGCTGCCAGCGATGAGGCGCGCCCCATCCTGACCGGTGTCCTTGCGAAGTTCGAGGGCAACCGCCTGACGCTCGCCGCCGCGGACAATTACCGCATCGCCGTCCGAACGATCGAGATCCTGGACGCGGTGGAGCCCGTGTCCGTGGTGATCCCCGCCCGGTCGCTGCACGAGCTCGAGCGGCTGCTCGCCGACGTGGACGAGCCTGTGGAGTTGGTGCTCGCCACAGCGCGCAACCAGGTCCTCTTCCGGCTTGACGGCATCGATCTTGTGTCCCGGCTCATCGACGGCCAGTTCCCCAACTATCAGCAGGTCATTCCGGCCAGCAGCGCCACCAAGGCAGAGCTCGACCGTGAGGAGTTGCTGCGGGCCGTTCGCCCGGCCGCGCTCATCGCCAGCTCGTCGGCCAACATCGTCAAGCTGACGATAGGCGGCGACGGCGCTGGTATCACCGTGACCGCGGCAGCCGAGGTGGGCGACTACACAGGCGACGTTGAGGCAACGGTTGAGGGCGACGGGACAACGATCGCGTTCAACGCCCGCTACCTGGCCGATGTGCTCGGCAACGTCGCTGCGGACCGGTTCACGCTTGAGCTCAACGGCCCACTCTCGCCGGGCGTCTTCCGCCCCGTGGGGGACACGGCGTACGTCCACGTCGTGATGCCGGTCCGGACGTCCTCCTGACGGGTACCGCGCCAGCAGGCCCCGTGACCGGCCGGGAGGTCCCGATCCTTCGCGGGCTCTCCGCCCGCGACCTCCGCGGCTATGCGGTCCTCGACGCCGTCTTCGAGTCTGGGCCACAGCTGGTTTGGGGGCCCAATGCCGCGGGCAAGACCAGCCTGCTAGAGGCGATCGTGCTCCTGGCGTGGGGCCGCTCCCACCGAACCAGCACCGAAGCCGAGCTAGTGCGGTGGGGCTGCGAGCTTGCCCGCGTTGAGGCCCGCGTCGGCCGCTCCGACGAGCCGCCGGACCAGCGTGATGCCGTCGAGGTAGCCGTGGTGCGCACAGGTTCTGGCGGCGCGCGAAAGCGGATCCGGGTCAACGGCGTTGCCCGGCGGGCGGCGTCACTGCACGGCGTGCTGCGGACCGTGTTGTTCGCGCCGGAGGACATGCTGCTCGTCGCTGGTTCGCCATCGCTTCGGCGCGACGCGCTGGACACGCTGGCCTCGCAGCGATCCCCGGTGTACGCCCGCGACCTTGCGCTGTACGCCCGCACACTCCAGCAGCGCAACGGCCTGTTGCGCAGGATCCGCGAGGAGCAGGCGTCGCGCGACGAACTCCGCTTCTGGGACGCGACGCTGGTGGAGGCCGGAGCCGCCGTTCGGGACGAGCGCCACCGGCTGCTGGCCGATCTGGCCGGACCCTTGGCAGCCGCGCACGCCGAGATTGCGCCGGACGAGGCCGCCGCGGGTGTACTGGCCGTGGCCTATGCCACCAACGCGCCGCAGCACCCGAACGAGAGCGTTCGCGAAGCGCTCGCGCGCAGGCTCGCCGAGACCGCCGACAAGGAGGTCTGGAACGGCAGCACCCTGGTTGGACCGCACCGCGACGACCTGGTGTTCGAGCTGGGCGGCCGTGCGCTGGCGTCGTTCGCCTCGCGCGGCCAGCAGCGGACGGCGATCCTCGCGTTCAAGCTTGCAGAGCTGGACTTGCTGACGACGCTTGACGGCCGGCCGCCGCTCCTCTTGCTGGACGACGTGTTCTCGGAGTTAGATCCTGACCGGCGGGCGCACCTGGTCCGCCGCATCACGGGTCTGCCCCAGACGTTCGTCACCACCACCACGCTTGACGACCTGGACCCGGCGCTCCGGTCCTTGGGCACCGCGTGGGAGGTTCGGGCCGCCGCTGACGGGACGTCCTCGCTGGAGCGTGGCCGATGACGGCGCGCCCGCCCCGCGGACCGCGGGGACCGCGGCCGGGCATCCGGCCGCTTGGGGCCAACGATCCAGAATCGCCTGGGCGTCGCCGCCGCCCCAGCCGCTTGGGCGACCTCCTGCCGGATGTCGCGCGGGAGTTGGGCCTGGATGCGGAGCTGGCGCTGGCCCGAGCGGGAGCCGTCTGGGACGCGCTGATCGCCGAGCGGGTGCCGCCCGCTGTCGGGGCCTGCCGCCTCGCAGGCCTCGAGCCCGACGCGCTCGTGGTCGCTGCGGACGAGCCGATCGTCGCGGCCGAGCTCCGGATGCGCGCTGCCGAACTGCTCGACGCATTCGCCCAGGCCACGGGCAGCCCTCGCCGCCGGTTCCTCCGAATCGGCCGCGATCGGCTGTATCCCGGTCAGGGCACAGGGTTGCCGCGGGTATAATCCGCCTCCGGCGCGTTTCAGGGTTTCCGCCACGGCGCTTCTGCCGCGGCGTCACTGGGAGCCCTCGGCGTGCGTCGCTCCACCCATGAGGCTCGATCCTTGGCCGTCCGTCTCGCGCTGAAGCTCGGCGCCATCACCGATCACGATCGGCTGCCCGATTCGCCGGACGCCATCGTGATCGTTGAGCCCACGGTTGGCTCCGTCGCGCGCTCAAAGGGCAGCCTCTTCCTGCTGGTGGACTCCACCGTCCCGGGCTCCCGCGCCCGCGAAGCCGCACGCCTGGTCGCGGACGCCATCCGTGACGAGTACTACTACGACGAGTCGGCCGGGATCCGCCAGTGCCTCGTCAAGGCGATCGGCACGGCCAACAAGCGCCTCACCCATCAGCGCGACAAGTTTGGGCTGGGCACCGCCAGCGACGCTTACGGGCCCGTTGGCGTGGCGATTGCCGTTGTGCGCGGTCGTGAGCTCTACGTGGTCACGGTGGGTCCGGCCCAGGCCTACCTGATCCGCCAGGCGCGCCTCTCCACGCTGCCTGACCCGTATGCCGAACGCGGACTTCCCGCGGCTGAGCTTGAGCCCGAGGTCTGGCGCGGAGAGCTGGCCGTGGGCGACTCCCTCTGTCTCGCATCCGCGCAGCTCGTGGCGCAGGTGGGCACCGATGGGCTGAAAGACGCCCTCGTGACGCTCCATCCGCAGGCCGCGGTGGAACACCTGCACGGCCGGTTTGCGGCCGCCGGCGGCCGGGGAAGCGACGCGGTGCTGGCCTTTGAGGCCACCGAGGCGGGCGCAACCTACCGGACGCGCACCCTGGTCCCGGTCCGTCCTGCCGCGCCCCTCGCGGGCGCACCGGAGCGCTCACCCATCCCGCTGGCGGACTCCGTGACAGCGGGCGCCGCAGCGGTGAGCGCGGGCGCCGTTCGTGCCCGGGCAGCCGCTGGAAACAGGCTTGCCAAGCTTATCTGGCGGCTTCAGGACCATCTTCCGCGTCGAGGCCGAGATCGGGGCAAGCCCACCACGGCGTCCACGCGCGCGGAGCTCCAGCGCCGGGCGGCGGTGGCGCTGATCTCGCTTGTGGCGGTCGTCGGCCTGATGGTCATGGGCATCTACCTCGCTGGCGGCCAGCATCGGCCGGCCGACGTGATCACCTCGGTGACCGTGGCGCAGGCGGCCTACGACGCGGCTGCGTCCTCGGTCAACAAGGTCTCAGGCGGCGGCGTGGATCTCATTCGCGATGACCCTCGCCAAGCGCTCGCCCTGCTGCGCAGTGCCTATGCGGACCTCGCCAAGGCCGAAAGCGCGGGCTATCCGAAGGCCAAGGTGGATGCCCTGCGCGTCACTGTGCTGACGGGTCTCGACCGTCTCTACAGCGTGGTCAAGGTGGCCTCGACGGCGGTCTTCACGTTTCCCGATGGCGCAGGCGCTGTGCGGCTCACCCGCCTCGTCCGCGGGTCTGACGGCGCCCCCTATGTCCTTGACACGGGGACGGGGACCGTGTGGCGCATCGATCTCGCCAAGAAGACGGCCAGCCCCATTCTGAAGTCCGGGCAGAAGACCGCGTCCGGCGATATCGCGGTCCCGGTCGTCCTGTTCACCGGGGGGCCCGACGTCTTGGTCCTGGACAGCCGCAACCAGCTGTGGCGCTGGCGGCCAGCGGATGCCACGGGTAAGGGCACGCTGCGCAAGATCTCTGTGCACAACGCGTCGGCCTGGGGCACGGACATCACGTTGGCCGACACCTTCGTGTCCAACTTCGATGCTGCGCTGTACAAACTCTACGTGGTTGACCCGTCGGAGAAGAACATCCTGGTGCTGTCGCCGGCCAACGACGGCTCGGGATACCCGGGGGACCCCATACCACGCCTGCCGGCAGACCGCGACGTCTCGGGCTTCACGGACCTGCTGATCGATGGCGACATCTACGCCGCCGAGACCGGCGTCATCGAGCGGCTCAGCCCGTCCTCGGCGTGGTCAACGGACCCGCTCGCCGATCAGGACGTCCGCCCGGGCTCCAACTTCACGCGTCTCGTCGCCCCGGACGTGGCGGCCGGTTCCCCCACGCGGGGTGCCGGCTCCCTGTACGCGTTCGACACGCTCCACCACCGCATTGTCGCCTTCGCCAAAGCTGACGGAAGCTATGTGGCGCAGTACCAGCCGGGCGACGGCGCCGACGTATGGGCAGGCTTTGTGGACTTCCTGGTTGATCGCCCCGTGTGGGGGGCCGGGCACTACGTGGTCTCGGTGGGGGTCTT
>JANYAA010000230.1 GCA_025355255.1 Chloroflexota bacterium
CGCCAGGCCTGCCGGGTGGCCGCCCGATCGCTGCTTGCGGCGGGGACGGTTCTGTTCCTGCTGGCCCTGCCGGCTGCGGCAATCGGTCCCGCGACCGGTCCCGTTGTGATGGTCCTCCACGCCACCGGTGTCGTGGACGGCGCGATGGCTGGCTATATCGCGGGTGGCGTCGCGGCCGCCGGCGATGGCGCCGCCGCCGCCGTGGTAATCCAGCTGGACACGCCCGGCGGCAGCCTTGACGCGATGAGCCAGATCACTACGGCGCTCCTTGAGGCGAAGGTCCCCGTCATCGTCTGGGTGGCACCTGCGGGCGGCAAGGCCGCGAGTGCGGGCACGTTCATCACTCTCGCGGGCAATCTCGCCTTCATGGCCAGCGGCACCAGTATCGGGGCGGCCTCGCCGGTGAACAGCAGCGGCGGCGACATCACCGGCACCGAGGGCCTCAAGGTCCGCAACTACGCAATCTCCGCCATCACCGCCATCGCGCAGGCACGCGGCCGGAACGTGGCGTGGGCAGTTGACGCGGTTGCCAACGCGCGCGCCTCATCAGCCACGGAAGCTGTGGCCGAGCATGTGGTGGACGGCATCGCCGACACGCTGGACGCCGTCCTCACGGCCGCAAGCGGGCGCACGGTCACGGTGGCCGGTGGGGCGACCGCGACGTTGGCCGTGTCGCTGCACGGCCCCCTGCCTGCGGTTGTGCAGGAGGCGCCGATGAACCCAGCGCTCTCGCTCTTCCACCTGCTCTCGGACCCGAATATCGCGTTTGTGCTCTTCGTCATCGGCCTTGGCGGGCTCCTGCTCGAGTTCATCAACCCGTCGCTTGTGGCGGGGATCACCGGGGCCATTTCTCTCGTCTTGGCGTTCATCGGCTTCGGCAGCCTCCCGCTCAACGTAGGCGGCCTCGTGCTCGTGGCCATTGGATTGGTGCTCTTCGCGCTCGAGACGCAGATCACCAGCCACGGCCTGCTTACCCTTGGCGGTCTTGTTGCCTTCGTGCTTGGCGCGGGCGCCGTCTATACCCGCCCGCTCGACCCGACTGCGCCCTTCGTCCAAGTGGCGTGGCCGGTGACAGCGGTTGTCGCGCTCGCCATGGCGGCGCTGATGGCGGGGTTCGCATGGATCGCCGTCCGAACGCGCTCCATGGCGGCCCCCAAGGTCAGTGTGGCCGCGCACATGGTGCCCGGCGCCGCTGGCGTCGTTGAAGCCCCGATCAATCCGCTCGGGACTGTTCTGCTCGCCTCGGAGGCCTGGAGCGCCAGGTCGGCCGATGGCATGCCGCTCGCGCGCGGTCGCCGCGTCCGGCTCGTCAGCCTTGACGGTCTCACCGCCGTCGTCACCCCGGAGGCCGCCGACTTGGACGGCGCCCTGCCCCACGGAGAGGAGTCGTCGTAGATGGATGGCGCTATCGCCCTGTCGATCCTGGTTGTCGCGCTGGTGGTGGTGCTCCTGCTGCTGTACCTGAGCGTGCGGATCGTGCAGCAGTACGAGCAGATGGTGGTCTTCCGCCTCGGCAAGACCACCGAGGAGATGGTCCGCGGTCCGGGCCTCCGGTTCCTGATCCCAATCATCGACCGCCCAGTGAAGGTTGACGTCCGCGAGCAGTTCATCGAGGTCCCCAGCCAGACCACGATCACCAAGGACAACGCGCCCATCAACGTTGACTTCCTCATCTACTGGCGCATCTCCGACCCGCTCAAGAGCGTGGTCAACGTGGCGTACTTCGCGGGCGCCCTGCAGGGCGTCGCAACCACAACGCTGCGCGCTGTGATCGGCGACATCCTCCTTGACGATGTGCTCTCGAAGCGCGAGCAGATCAACGAGGTGCTGCGCACCAAGCTCGACGAGGTCACCGAGCGCTGGGGCGGCAAGATCACCACCGTGGAGATCCGCGAGATCACGCCGCCGCGCGACGTGCAGGACGCGATGAACCGCCAGCTCTCTGCGGAGCGGACGCGGCGCGCGGTGATCACGGAGTCCGAGGGCGCTCGGCAATCGGCGATCAACGTGGCTGAAGGCCAGAAGCAGTCCGAGATCCTCAAGGCCGAGGGTGAGCGCCAGGCGGCAATCCTGCGGGCCGAGGGCTTCAGCCAGGCACTGGAGCGGATCTACGCGGCCGCCCACGGGATTGACGAGAAGACGATGGCCCTGCAGTACCTCGAAGCGCTCAAGGCGCTGGGCGCCAGCCCGTCAACCAAGTTCGTGATCCCGACGGAGTTCACCAACCTCGCCAACCGCATCAGCGGCTACGTCGCCGACGGCATGTCCGGCAAGAGTGCGGGCTGACAGGCGCCTCGCGCTGATGGCGGCGGCACCGGTCGCCGCCATCGGGACTGGTCTCGCTGCGGTGATCGTGGCGCGGCCGATTGCCGACAGGCTTGCTCGGCGGCTGATGGCGGCGCCGCGCCGTCTGCCCAGCGAGGCCTCGCTCGCTCCCGCGCTCGACGCGCTCGGCGGCGAGGTTGTCTTCTTGCGCGCCCGCGACGGGGTGCAGCTGGCGGGACGCTGGCTGCCTGCCGACGCGGCTGCTGCACTGCCCGGCTGGGCGCTTGACCCCCGCGAGGCCATCCTGCTCCTACACGGATGGAACGGGTCCATCGCACCGGACTTGGTCGAGTTCGGCCCATTTCTCCGGTCGATCGCCGGGGTGCTTGGGCTTGATTTCCGCGGGCACGGAGGCTCGGCCGGCGGCCCGACGACCTTTGGGCTGCTGGAGGTAGAGGATGTCGCAGGGGCACTCGCCTGGCTGGGGGAGCGCGGGATCCGGCGGGTGGCCCTCGTGGGCTCCTCGATGGGCGGCATCACCGCCCTTGCGGCGCTTGCGGTGCTTGGCGACGGTCGACTGGCGGCAGCCGATGCCGATCGCGACGCGCCGGCTGCGTCGATCGCTGCCCCGCGCCCGAGGATCACTGGCATCGTCGCAGATTCGGTGGCGCCGACGCTCGAGGTGGCGGTCGGATCGCGCATCCGGGCGCCCTTCGGCCGGCGCGTTGCGGCCAGGGCATTCGGGCGGTTCCCGGCGCTGGTGGGCGGGGACCCTCGCGGGCTCGAGCCGATCAACGCCATCGTGCTGGCCGAGGATGTTCCGGTGCTTCTTGTCCACGGCACAGACGACGAGCTGGTCCCCCTCGCCGAGGCGCAGCGTCTTGCGGATGCGGCGCCAGCGGGCGTCAGACGCCTCGTGATCGAAGGCGCCACGCACGGCAAAGGCCATGCTGCAGATCCCACGGGTTGGGAGGGTGCCGCGGGCGAGGTGCTGCGGGCGGGCTTTATGGCGGCGCGCGGCTAGCGCGACCGGCCGATCGACCACCAGATCCCGAACGACTATCGCGACGGGATCGCGGTGTTCAACACCGGCGCCCGGGTATGGGCGACCGAGCGGACTGGATCCTCGGCACGTCGATCACGGACTTCGCCAAGGCCATCGCGAAGCTCGGCATCCGGAGGGCCAGAGGGCCGAAGTCCGCCGCATAAGCACCTGATAAGCGGCCGCTAAGTGGCTGCGCGTAGGGTGCGAGCGTGCTTGCTGTCGTCCTTTCTGCCACGCTCCACGGGCTGTCCGGCCGTGTGGTCCGCGTTGAGGTTGACGTCGCGCCCGGACTGCCCGGATTCACGATCGTTGGCCTGCCGGATGCCGCCCTGTCGGAGGCGCGTGAACGCGTCCGCGGTGCCCTCCGCAACTCCGGCTATCGGCACCCGCCGCGGCGCATCACGGTGAACCTCGCCCCGGCCGAGATCCGCAAGGCGGGTGCATCGCTGGACCTTGCCATCGCGTTCGGCATCCTGCTCGGCTCGGAGCAGGTGAGTGCTGTTGAAGGGCAATGGGCCCTGATCGGCGAGGTGGGGCTTGGCGGGGAGGTCCGGACCATCCCGGGCGTCTTGCCGATGGTGCTTGCGCTGCGGGACGCTGGTGCCGGGCGAATTCTGGTTCCGGCGGGATCTGCGCGTGAGGCGGCACTGGCGCCAGGCGTTGAGACGCTCCCAGTCGAGAGCCTGGCTGACGCGGTTGCGGCCCTGCGGCCAAGCCGCGCACGCCGGACAGCACCTCTCCAGTTGCCCCGCGCGGGCGGGTCGCCGGCCCTGCAGACACGTCTGGCACCAGAGCGAGGCGGGGATCAAGCACCGGTGGACCTGGGCGACGTGCGGGGACAGGCGGCTGCGCGGCGCGGGCTGGAGATCGCGTTGGCCGGCGGCCACGCCATGCTGATGATCGGCCCTCCCGGCGCGGGCAAGACCCTGCTCGCCAGGACCATCCCGGGTTTGCTGCCGGATCTGGATGACCGCTCCGCCTTGGAGGCGACGGTCGTCGCCTCGGTGGCGTCTGAGGAACCGATAGAGGAGCTCGTTCGGCGCCCGCCCGTGCGCAGCCCGCACCACACGATCTCCTACGCCGGGATGGTTGGCGGTGGGCCGCGGCTGTCGCCGGGCGAGGTGACGTTGGCCGACCAGGGTGTCCTGGTCTGCGACGAGTTGCCTGAGTTTGGCCGCGACGTGCTGGAGGCGCTGCGCCAGCCCCTGGAGGAGGGGAGCGTCGCCGTCGTGCGGGTTGGCAGGTGGGCCGCGTTTCCTGCGCGCTTCACGTTCATCGCCGCGATGAACCCGTGCCCGTGCGGCCAGGCCGGGTCGCGTGACCGCGCGTGCAGTTGCCCGCCCGGGGTTCCCGGCCGGTATCTGCGCAGGGTGTCCGGACCGTTGCGGGACAGGCTTGACCTGTGGGTGGCGATGGATCGCGTCTCGCCGGAGGTACTGCTCCGAAGTCCGGAACCAGAGACCTCGGCCGTGGTGGCAACGCGTATCGCTCTTGCCCGAGACCGCCAGCGCGGGCGAGCCGGTGGTGTACCCAACGGCAGACTCGCTGGCAGGGTGCTCGCCCGGGCCTGTGGGCTGACCTCGGACACGAGAGCGCGCGCCGTGCGGCTGGCCGAACGAGAGGGCCTGTCCGGGCGCGGCACGGAGCGGCTTCTGCGGGTGGCGCGCACGATCGCAGACCTCGAGGACCACGCCGTCGTGCTTGCCAGCGACCTCAACGAGGCCGCCAGGTTCCGCGCGCCCGTGGACGCGCAGGCGCTGGGAAGAAGCGCCTGATGCTCGGCGTTGGCCCTCGGGGCCCCCTCGGTCGTGACGGCCCTGGCGATGCCGGCGGCCCCCGGCGCCTGACGGAGCGCGACGCTTGGGTGCTCGTTGCCGGTGTGACCGGGGTTGGCCCGGTGTCGTTTGGCAGGCTTCTCGGGGTGTTCGGCAGCGCCGCCGGGAT
>JANYAA010000146.1 GCA_025355255.1 Chloroflexota bacterium
ACCAGCGGCCAGCCGTGGCGCGGACGATGGCGTCGCCGGTAGCGAGGCCAAGACCGGCACCCCCCGCCTCGGACGATGTCGTGACGGAACGGTGGAAGCGGTCGAAGACGCGCTCACGCTCCTGCTCGGGGATGCCCGGGCCGGAGTCGCCCACCGACAGCGACACGCGGCCGCCGTCCAGAGCGACTGTCACGTCCACCGAACCGCCCTCGGGCGCGTACTTGCAGGCGTTGTCCAGCAGGACGCCGATGAGCCGATCCACAAGATCGGCGGGCGCTGAAATCACTGCGCCCGACCGGGCAGCGTGGACGGTCAGCGCCAAGTGGCGGGTCTCGGCGACTGCGGCGAATCGGTCCACCGCCTGCGTTGCCAGCGTGCCCAGATCAATCGGCCCCGAAACGGTTGGCGCGGTAGCCGCATCAAATCGGGCCAGCCAGAGCATGTCCTCAAGCAGCCGCCGCATGCGGTGCGACTCGCGCTCCACCTTGGTGAAGGCGTTGCGGTACCAGGCGGCATCGCGTGTGGCGGAGAGCGCCAGCGACGTGTGCGCCTCAATGACGGTCAGCGGCGTCCGCAGCTCGTGCGACGCGTCGGCGGTGAACTCGAATTGGCGCCGGCGGGCGGCCTCGATGGGGGCGGCCACGCGGCGGCCCACGATCACGGCACCAACAAACACGGCGCCCAGCAGGAGCGGCGCGATGAGGAGCTCGCCCAGGATGATCGTGCGCTGGGCATCTGAGGCGATGTCCATCGCCTGAGCCACCACAACGTACGAGCTGCCCGCCTGGTGGCCCGCGATGCGCACGGGCGTGCCGTCGATTGTCGCCGACTGCGGGTTGGCGACCGTGCGCAGTTCGGCGGGCAGCGCGGGCGTGGTGGCGCTGGCGACCACGGTCCCGTCGGCGGCGATCACCCAGGTGAGGAACGGCGCACCAAACGGGTGGCCGGGGTCCCGACCCAGATCCAGCGGACCCCCGTGCCCCCCGTGCCCGCCGCCGCCGGAGCCGCCGGGGCCACCTGGGCCTCCCCCATCGTTGGGCAGGCGATCAAAGGACTGCATCAGCCGCTGGTCTGCCTGCGCGTTCAGGTCGTGCGTGGCGAACGCGACGACGCCCGCGGCAACCACCAGGTAGCCGAGGCCCACCACCGCTGTGGCGGCGAGCGCCACGCGGATGGACTGCCCGCGGACGGCGGGCACCTGCATGCTCACGACGTCTCGGCCTCCGCCCGGTAGCCCGCGCCGCGGACGGTGACGATGCGGATCCCCGCGTTGACGATCTTGGAGCGCAGCCGCGACAGCTGCACGTCGATGGCGTTGGAGCCCAGCGGCTCCGTCTCGTCCTGCCAGGCGTGCTCGGCGATGGCCTTGCGATGCACAACGGCGGGAGCGCGTCGAAGCAACAGCTCCAGGATCCGGTATTCGGTGCCCGTCAGGCTCAGATCTCGGCCGTCCGCTCGCACCGCACGCGTGACGGGATCAAGCTCAACGCGTCCAAGCTTGAGCACCGGGGCATCCACCCCCCGCGGCCGCCGCTGGAGCGCGCGGACCCGCGCCAGCAGTTCGCCAAAGTCAAACGGCTTGACCAGGTAGTCGTCCGCGCCGGTGTCGAGGCCGCGAATGCGATCTGTCGGCGTGTCGCGCGCGGTGAGCATCAGCAGCGTCGTGGGCCGGTCGTTCTTGCGCGCCCAGGCCACCACGTCAATGCCCTCTTTCCCGGGCATGCGCCAATCGATCACGGCCACGTCGTACTCGTACCACTGGAGCTGGTCGATGGCGTCGTCGCCTCGACCAACCGCGTCAACCTGGTAGCCGGCGTCGGTCAGCCCAAGGACCAGGACCTCGCGGAGGCCCTCGTCGTCCTCGGCCACCAGCACGCGCATCTCGTCGCCTCCGATGTTGTGCAGCGCTTACAGCGCTGCCGTGCGAGCCGCATCGGCGCCCGCCTCGGCGACATGGTCGCATCCCCGTTCGGTCCCCTGCGCCGCATTCCGGAACCGAGCCTCGCGCCGGTTGTCGGTGGTCTTCATGCCCGAGATTGCCGCGCAGATCCTTTCGGCTTCGTGACGCCGTTGTGGGGTGTGGGGCAGTCGGCTCAGTTCTTCCAGACCACCGTCGCCAGCATCGTCTTGACAGCGCTTTCGGCAAGAGAGGAATCAGGCCCCGCGAGACAGGCGTCAACCTCCATCCAGTTGAGCGGCTCGGGATCCGGGATGGTCACGATGACCTGGCGGGCGCCGCCGATGCCCGCACAGCCCTCGTTGGGCGCCTTGTCCTCAAGCGTCGCCCGTCGGCCGCCGACGATCAGCTGGCGTCCGCGCGTCGGATCAAACGTCCACGCCGGGTTGAACCGGGCGCGCCAGGTGACGAGAAGACCGCCGAAGTCAAGCGATTCGACCGGGTACCACGAGCACACCGATCCGTTGGGCAGCTGCCTGCACGGCTCCACGAGTTGCGCCGTGGACAGCGAGACCAGATCGTCGGTGAAGCTCGTCAGGACCCGGAAAGACGCCGCGTTCCAGAAGGCCGGGTAATCGAAGGCGACGCCGCGCCGGTCGAAGTGGCAGGTCGGGTTGCCGCCGCAAGGTGGCGGCGCGGGTGGCGGCGTTGGCGTTGGGGCTGGGCCACAGCCCGCGAGGCTCCCCGCCAGGGCGAGCGCGATCGCGATCGACCGTCTGCTGACCCGTTGATTCCCCACCCGCCCACTCTAGGCCGTCGGACTGGGGCTGTCACGGTCACCCGGTCGCGAGGATTTCCCCAAGCTGGGCGGCGTGGCCCTCAAGGTGCGTCACGATCATCCGGTCGCGAACCTGGTCCGCGGTCATCTCCCCCAGACGCGGATGGCGGCCAACGGCGTTGCCGGCGCCGAGGTTTGCGGCGGCTTCGGCCGCGACCGTTCGCTCCCAGCGGGCGATGCCGTCGTTGATGCGCTCGAACTGATCGGCAAGGGTGAAGCGGCGGTCCCGGTCGATGATGGCGAGGCGAACCTGATCGTCCGAGTCGCGGCCAAACGGGAGTCCGTTCTCGGCCGTGCGGCCGGCTTCCACGATGCGGGCGAACTCGCCATACCAGAAGGCAAGCATCTCGCAGGTGTGCGCGAGGAGCTCGGGCGGGCCCCAACTCGCTTCGAGTCCGGTGCCGAAGTCCTGCGACAGCGGCCATGGCTGCCCCGCCTCCACGCGCGGTTGCAGCGCGGCAAACGCGGCGCGGGATGCGGCGAGGCGGGCGAGCGCCTCATCAACGGGCATCGGCTGGGGCAACATCTCCATATCAGCAGTCTGGCCGGTTTGGCCCGGATTGTCATCTGGGCCCTGGGAGGGCTCCGATGCCGCTGAGTTACGGGTGGTTCACGGCGATGCCCAAGCTGCACGGTTCGAACTTGCATGTCGACCGTGGGCGCTCGACTCCTGCACGCGACCGCCCGTCCTGAACCACAGGTGCATCAACCGCGGATCGGCTGCACCATGACGCCGTGTCTGACCCCGCCAAACCGCTGACCGACGCGACGCTCGCCCTCGCCGTCCGGGAGTTGGCGCGGCGCGACCCGGCGCTGGGCACCGTGGTGGAGCGGTTTGGCCTGCCGCCGATGTGGGCCCGCGAACCTGGCTTCCCCACCCTGCTCCACGTGTTGCTGGAGCAGCAGGTGTCGCTGGCATCGGCCAAGGCGGCGTTCGACCGGCTGCGCGCGGCTCGTGATCCGCTGACGCCAGCATCGTTCCTTGAGCTGGACGACCAGCAGCTGTTCGAGATCGGGTTCAGCCGCCAGAAGACGCGCTACGGGCGGGAGCTGGCGCTGTCGATCCTGTCAGGCGCGCTGGACCTCGACGCGCTGTCGGCGCTGGACGATGAGGGTGTCGATGCCGCGCTGACGGCGGTTGTTGGCTTCGGGCCGTGGACCGCCACGATCTATCGGCTGATGGTGCTGCTGCGCCCGGACGCCTGGCCTGTTGGAGATATCGCGCTGGCCCAGGCGATCGCTGAGGTGCAGGGGCTGCCGCATCGGCCGGGGTCTTCCCAGATGCTCGCACTCGCCGAGGGCTGGCGCCCGTGGCGCGCGGTGGCGGCGCGGATCCTGTGGCATCACTATCTGTCGGTGCGGGCGAGATGAGAGGGAGGGCGATTCGGCACTTCGTTTGGTTTAGAGCACTGGCGCTGATGGTCGGCGCATGTGGTGGCCCTGCGCCCAGCGCGAGCCCGAGCGGGACAGCATCGCCTGTGGGCATCATGTCCCCTCCGGTCCCGACGCCGTCAGGCTCCGCCGAGCCCTCGGCCTGGTGCGCCGGCAGGACGTGGCCGCCGTACCACATGGGGACCATCCCCGGGATCACGATCACGTCGCCTCATGCCGGTACCCTTGAGATCTCGAACCACACCGACCGCACGTACTACTACAGCGTCCCGCGCTGGGAGATGGAGCAGTACGTCATGTGTGTGGGCCTGGGAGAGTTGAACATCGGGAACGGACCGGTGGACTCGGGCGAGACCGCACGGGTGATGTTCTTCGGGAACCCTGCGCAGGGGGCCGTCCGGCTGACGGTCGCGTTCTGGGACAAGCCGTGCGGCGAGGGATGCCAGCGCGAACCGGTAGTGGCGATGCCGGTCACGCTGTCGCCGGTTGCCCCGATCGGGACCTGACCCCGCTGCGCGGCCCTTCCGCAACCCATCCGCGCGGGGAGCCGTAGACTTCGTGCTATGTCGCTATACACACTGGCCGATCCGCTCGCCCAGACCACGGAGCCCATCGTCGTTGCCGCCTTTGACGGCTGGGTTGACGCTGGCAGTGCGGCCACCGCCGTGCTGGACGTGCTGGCCGAGGGCGGCGAGATCGTTGCGACCTTCGACACGGACGCGCTCTTCGACTACCGCGCGCGGCGCCCAACGCTGGAGATCCGCGACGGACGCCTGGCGTCGCTCGAATGGCCAAACCTGACGATGCGCCACAACCGCTTTGGCGGCCAAGACCTGCTGCTGCTCACCGGTGCCGAGCCGGATTTCCGCTGGCACGAGCTCGCCGCCGACGTCATGACGCTCCTCCGGAGCCTCGACGTGCGGGGCTGGATCAGCATCGGCGCCATTCCGGCCGGCGTCCCCCATGCGCGGCCCGTGCCGATCCTCGGGACAGAGTCTGAGCTTGGGCTCCTGCGCGGCGGCGTCACCGCGGGCCCAACCGGGCTGATGAGCGTGCCCAGCGCAGCGCTCTCCGTGCTGGAGATGAGCGCGGGCGAGGCCGGGATTCCGGCCGTGGGCTACTTCGCCCAGATCCCCCACTACGTCACCGGGCCGTATGCGCTGGGCTCACTCGAGCTGCTGCGGGCGCTGGAACGCCATCTGGGCATCGACCTCCCGCGCGGGGACCTGATCGAGGAATCCGGGCGCCTTCGTCTTCGCCTGGATGCCGCCGTGGCCGCCGACGACACGACGCGCACCTACGTGGAGCGGCTGGAGGCGATGGTGGACGAGGCCCGACAGCCCGCCGGCGAAGACCTGATCGGCGAGATCGAGAAGTTCCTGCGCGAGGGCCGCGGCGGCAGCGAGGGCTAGTAGCGCTCCCGCCGGAGCCGGCCGCCTGCGCAGCGCCTCCACAGCACTGCCGATGCTAGGGGGCAGCTGAACACGCACCACCGCCGCGGCTTTCAGGCCTAGGACGCTGTCGAGCGCCTGTCGCAGCACCCTGGATGCTGGCGCGCGACCGTCATGGCCGAGCATCGGGGCGTGCGGACGATCAGGCGCCCGCACTGCGCGCGGCTAGCATCGGGGATGCTGCAGCGAACGACCAGCTGGTGGCGAGCGGCTAGTAGCGCTCCCGCCGGACCATCACCTGGCGACCGCGGATGGTCGCGGCGCGTAGGGCGCCAATCACGCGATCCGCGGCAGCCTCGGGGACATCCACCAGCGAGAAGCCGTCCGCGATCTGGATGGCCCCGACGTCGCGGCCCGAGAGCCCCGCCTCATGCGTGATGGCGCCGACAAGGTCCGCCGGGCGCATACCGCCGGCACGGCCGAGGCCCACGAAGAGCCGGGTTGCGCCGCCAAGGCCGCCGGAGCCGCTGGCGGGGGGGCGCATCACGGGCCGACCCTCGGCGTCGTGCCACTCCGTGGCGCGGAACCCGCGGCGAGGGCCGGTGACGGCGCGCGGACCCAGGGTGTGCGGCGCCGGACGAGGCCCCATCGCGCGCTGCTGCTGGAACCCCTGCGGGTACCCCTGCTGATATCGCTCGTCACCGCTGGGCGGGAGCGGGGCACCGGTTTCGGGCGGCCGCTCCTGCCACTGCCGAGCGGGACCCGACTGCGGCTGCCCCTGCCATGGCTGCTGCGCCTGACCTTGCCACGGCTGCTCCATGCGGCCAAACGGCCGGCGAACCGGGCCTGGTCGGGCGCTATGCCCAAACGACGGCCCCGGGCCGGACGCGAACCCCCGCGAAGGCCCCGACGACGGCAGGAAAGCCTGCGACAGCTCAGCCGTGTCCTCCGCCCCGCGGGCTTCGGCATCGGCCTGCGCAACCGCAGCCAGCGCGATCTCAAGCAGGCCAAACTCCTCGGCCAGCGGCTCCACGACGGCGCGGTAGCGGTCGTTGCGTCCCTCAGCGCCCGCGGTGAGCGCCTCACGCAGCGAACTGACCAGGAGCTCCATCCGCTTGGCGCGCAGGTCGGCCACCGTGGGCAGGCCGGCGATCTCCATCGGCCTCCCGATGACACGCTCAATCTCGCGCATCAGCCGGGACTCGCGCGGCTCAACAAGGGTGATCGCCACGCCTTCGCGCCCCGCGCGGCCGGTTCGGCCAGTGCGGTGAACGTAGACCTCAGCGGAGCTTGGGACGTCGAAGTTGACGACATGGCTGACGTGGTCGATATCGAGACCGCGGGCGGCAACGTCCGTGGCGACCAGCACGTCCAGCGAGTGGTCGCGGAAGCGGGTCATGATCCGGTCGCGCTGCTCCTGCGCCAGACCACCGTGGAGGGCGGCGGCGTCACGGCCGCGGGCGGAGAGGGCTTCGGCAAGGTCGTCCACCTCGCCGCGGGTGCGGGCGAAGACCAGCGTGGCGGCGCCGTCTTCCAAATCCAGAATGCGGCCGAGGGCGGCGAGCTTGTCCTGACGACGCACGACGTACGCGATGTGGCGGACGCGCACCTGCTCGCCGGCAACCTCGCGCTCCGCCTGCACGCGGACGCGCACGGGGTTCTGGAGATGACGCTCGGCCAGGCGGGCGATGGGCCCGGCGATGGTCGCCGAGAAGAGCGCGGTCCGGCGCGTTGTCGGCAGGGCGCTAAGGATCTTGTCGAGGTCGTCGGCGAAGCCCATGTCGAGCATCTCGTCGGCCTCGTCCAGGACCACGGTCTGGACCTCGTCAAAGCGCAGCGTGCCGCGGTCTATGTGGTCCACGGCGCGCCCGGGCGTCGCAACGACGACGTCCACGCCGCGCGAGAGGCGGGCGAGCTGCGCGGTGATGGGCTGACCGCCGTATACGGGGACCACGCGACAGCCGATCTCGCGGCCGTACTTGTGAATTGCCTCGGCCACCTGCATGGCGAGCTCGCGCGTGGGCGTCAGCACGAGGGCCGTTGGGCGACTGCCGCGGCCGTCGCGGGGCACGCCGCGGTTGCCGGCCTCAGCGCCGGCCTCGCGGGCCTTGTCCATATTGATGGCCAGGGCCTGCAGGATGGGCAGCGCGAAGGCGGCGGTCTTGCCCGTGCCTGTGGGGGCTTCGGCGAGGAGGTCCCGTCCGGCGAGGAGCGGCGGGATGGCCGCGGCCTGGACCGGCGTGGGCTCCTCGTAGCCGAGGGCGGCGATGGTCCGCAGGATGCGCGGATCCAAGCCGAGCGCGGCAAAGCCGTCGACTTCGACCGTGTCGGCGGGATCGTCAGTGTCGGCGTCTGCGGGGCCGTCGTCGGCAGCGTCGTCGGCAGCGGCGGCGGTGGCGGCAGTGGAGTCCGCGGCGGTTTCGGCGGCGTCCTCAGACGCGGCAAGAGTCTCGGGTTCGGTCGGGTCGGCGTCGTGGCCGGAGTCAGAATTCACGCCTAGAGGGTATCCCCGATCGGCAGACCACCCGCACGGCACAGGTTGCGGGGCCGCTCGCGCTCGCCGTATTCCAAGAGGGGCTATCCGGACGCGAACTCTGGTCTGGCTGCGCCCTTGTCGCGCGGCGGATGACTTGTAGGAATATTCCAGCGCTCTGGCCAGCAGCTTCCGTGCCCGAACACGGCAAACGACAGCACGCCACCAAGGAAACTCACGGGATAGTCCTTCTTGGAGTGCGGCGCCAACGCGTACGAGGCCATGGCAGCGGGCGCGCCGGCCCCCGGCTACGGCTGCAGCACCGTCTCGCCGTGCATCTCGAAGCGGTCCACGCCGATCGCGGCCGTGCGGTCCTCGCGGATGGCCCAGGCGACGAGCGACTGGCCGCGGGCGCACCCCGACAAGCTCGTACTGCCGCCGTCGCAACCGGTACCAAGCCAGTTGCGACCGCGATGTAGATCGTCAGTTGGACGCCAACGGGACGTCAGCCATGATCTTGAGATCCCCGATGAAGGCCCCGGTTGCAGGATCGTAGAAGGCCACCCCGCATGCCACCCGTACCAGCCTGCTGCCGGCCTGCTCGACTGGACCCCCGGCGGCCTGAGCCATGTCGTCGGTGAAGGTGATTGCCGTGGCAGTCTGGCCGTCGATCGCGGGCACGGTGGGGGCGTGGATCTTCACGCTCGTCCTATCGAGGATTACGGCATTCGGGTACTCGCCGGCGAACGCATCCACCGCCCCACCGATCGCGGACGGGCCCGCAGACGACAACTGGAGCGGGACTTCGGCATCGATCCTCGCGATGGAACAGGACGCGGCGGCGTTGGCCTGCGAGGGACCCGCGACGGCCACGGCCAGCAGAATGACGGCGGACGAGGCTCCCAGCGAGAGCAGGAGCAATCGGATCTTGTTCATTGGCAGAGGTCCCAAGTGTCGACATTGATCGCGTTGCCACTTGTGGCGAAGTGCTGGTTCGTCCAGGATACGGCGCCGGAATACCACTGCCAGCTGCCGGCCGGGTTCATGATTTGATCGTTGCGGTAGGTCTCGTGGCTGGAGGCCTCGCCCATCAGCTGGCTGGACATCGAGTAAATCTCAGAGTAGATCTCGGCTCCGGAAGGAGTCCAAGACAGTGTGGTCCAGAACTTGTCGACGCCGTCTACATACACGTGGAATTGATGGTTCCCCGGGTCAAACCCAACGGAGTAGTCGTGGACCGTTCCCACGGCGTATGCGAGCAGATCCCCCCACACTAGCGAGTGGCCCGGCTGCTGGAGTTGGTACTGCGTCGTCCGGTTGCCGGCTGCCTTGTACGGGCCGATCTGCGCCCACTCGAAGTTGGCCGGTCCCGGGAGCATGACCCAGGCATAGCTGAAGCCGTTGCCTGTGACGAGCGGGTCGTAGGTCTTGATCGTCGAGTAGACAGCCCGCGCACTCGCCAAGGTGTCGGTCGAGCCCATCCATAGGTACGAGTTCGTTGCGCTGCGATGCATGTCAGAGCACGCGGCAGACGCACCCGCTGGCGGGGCGAGGAGCATCGAGGCGGTCAGCAGTCCGGCGCCCGTGAGCCGGCCAAGGGTCCTTGTCATGGTTGTCCCCCAGGAACAGATGAAGGTCTCGAGTACGTAACCGACGGCGTAGTGGGTTCCGCGATGGCATCCCGCTTTGCGACTACGGACTGCACGTAGCTGCAGGAGCGGGCCCGACGGGCGCTCCGGTGGCGTCCTCGTACGCGCCGCTTGCCCTCAGGACGATGGTCCGGGGACCGTCGACCCCAGTCTCGTGAAATGTCGCGATGAGCTTGGCGTCGGAGCGCACGAGGTCGACCGTCCAAGGCAGTGGCGGCATGGACGCGGGATCGACCGCGACCAGGTAGGTGTCGGACACGACCTGGCAGGCGAGGTGTCCGACCACCTTCCCGTTAATCTGGACATCGGCCGCAGGGCCATCGATGTTGTAGACCGTCAGCGTGAACGGTGCCCGCGAGACGGCGGCTCGCTTGCATCGGTAGCGCTCGGGGCTGTCGACGGCGGCGCGGAGCAGGCCACTGCGAGCCCGACAGTTGCCACGAGCAACCCAATTGCGATCGCCCAGCGAGCCGTTGCAGCCAGCAGATCGATCCGGCCCATCGGCGGCACGCGATGTCCCCCATCGGTTTCCACCAGCGGAAGCTGGGCGGTAGCAATCGATCTGTCAAGGGCCGATTCTCCCTCGGCGCCCGTGAGCTACGGCTGCAGCACGGTCTCGCCATGCATCAGGAAGCGGTCCACGCCGATGGCGGCCGTGCGGCCCTCGCGGATCGCCCAGACCACAAGGGACTGGCCGCGGACGCAGTCGCCCGCCGCAAAGACGCCCGGCACGGAGGTCATGCGGTCAGCCCCCGTGCGGACGTTGCCGCGCGCGTCCAGCTCGCAGCCGAAGGCGCGGGGCAGCGCGGGCTCCGGGCCGAGGAAGCCATCGCCAGCAGCACGAGGTCCGCCGGGATCACCTGCGACGTGCCCGGGACCTCGCGCAACTCGCCGCGCCCATCGGCGCCCACGCCAAACGCGGCATCTGCTGTCTCAATGCCCACAACGCGCTCGTTGCGCCCGATGAAGCGCCGCGTCGTGGTGGAGTATCGTCGGGGATCGGAGCCCCACAACGCCGCCGCCTCCTCCTGCCCGTAATCCATCTTGTAAACCTTGGGCCACTCCGGCCACGGGTTCGACGGCTGCCGCGTGTCGGGCGGGCGCGCCATGATCTCCAGCTGCGTGACCGAGCGCGCGCCCTGGCGGATTGCTGTGCCAACACAGTCGGTGCCGGTGTCGCCGCCGCCAATGACGACGACGTCGCGCCCGGCAGCGTCGATGGGCGCCTCGGCATCGGCCCCGCCGTCAAGCAGCCGCCGCGTGTTGCCGCGCAAGTAGCTCATCGCCAGTTGGATGCCGCCCAGCTCGCGCCCTGGGATGGGCAGGTCGCGCGCGACGGCGGCGCCGGTCGCCAGGACCACGGCGTCATACGTCGAGAGCAGCTCCGAAGCTGCCACGTCCGCGCCAACGGTGACGCCGGTGACAAACGTGATGCCCTCGGCCGCCATCAGCGCAACGCGCCGGTCAACGACGCCCTTGTCGAGCTTCATGTTGGGGATGCCGTACATCAGCAGCCCGCCGATGCGGCCGGCGCGCTCGTACACGGTGACCGAATGGCCGGCAGAATTGAGCTGTGCCGCCGCCGCAAGACCCGACGGGCCGCTGCCGATGACGGCAACCTTCTTGCCTGTGCGCGTGAGCGGCGGGCGCGGCGTGATCCAGCCCTCGGCGAAGGCGCGGTCCGCGATCTCTACCTCGATGGTCTTGATGGCCACGGGATCGGCCCCGCCAACGCCCACCGTGCAGGACCCCTCGCAGGGCGCCGGGCAGACGCGCCCGGTGAACTCCGGGAAGTTGTTTGTGTACGCGAGGCGGATGGCCGCCTCCTGCCACTGCCCGCGGTAGACCAGATCGTTCCACTCGGGGATCAGGTTGTTGATGGGACAGCCCGAGGCCATACCGCTGATGAGCGTCCCCGTGTGGCAGAACGGCACGCCGCAGTCCATGCAGCGCGCGGCCTGCTGGTTGAGCGTGGCCTCCTCGAGGCGCGGGTGCGACTCGCTCCAGTCCTGGATCCGCTCCAGCGGCGGCCGCGACGGCATGGACCTGCGGACGAACTCCACAAAGCCTGTGGGCTTGCCCA
>JANYAA010000303.1 GCA_025355255.1 Chloroflexota bacterium
CGAATCGTGGGCAGGCCGATGAGCCGGGGTACGGCGGGGATCGCCGGCGTTCTCGAGACGTTGATCAGCCCGCCAATGAGGTACGCGAGGTTCCCGGCCACGCCGTTGAGCATCAGCGTGGTGATCACCTCGTGGGCCCCCGTTCTCGCCTTGAGAAAGCCCGGAACGAACCCGTATGCGCCGCCGGCGATGACCCCGCCGGACACCGCAACCACCAGTTCCAGAATCGGGGGCAGGTGACCTGCGACGAGGGTCGCCGTGATCGAGGCGCCCACACCGCCGATGAGGAACTGCCCGTCAGCGCCGAGATTGAACAGGCCGGCGCGGAACGACACCGCGAGGCCCAGCCCCGCGAAGATGAATGGCGTGGCACTGAGGAGGGTCTCGGACAAGGGTCGGAGCGCAGCCGCGATGTCCTGGGTGGTCCCGCTCTGAATGGCGGCAAGGATGCGGCCCGGGTCGCCGATCGCCCCGGAGAACATCGCTCCGTAGCCGGCGAGCAGGTCAGTCAGCGCCCCGCCGATCCCTGCGACCGGGTCGGCGCTGATCTGCCGCAGGTGCGCAACGTCGGTCACCACGATGATGATCGCGCCGACGAGGAAGGCCGTGAACAGCGAGAGTGCCGGGTGAAGTGCGCGACGAAGCTCATCGCGGATTCGCTGCATCTGGCTAGTGTCGCCGCCGCGCGCTCTCTGTGCTTCGTAACGGAGCCGAAAGGGTTCGCGCCCGAGACTCCGGGCGTGGACAGCAACAGCAGCTGCAACGCCGGCCGACTCGTGGAGTCGGCTGCCCTCACCGCCGCGAACGTGGCCTCGATCTCCGGCAACGCCCAAGGAGCTACGTCATGACCACGATCGCCCCGCCCAACGCGACCCCCCGTGCCATCGAGCCCGACGGCGCTTCGACCGGGCTCCGCCGCCTGCTCGGCGGAGTGCGCAGCCGTGCCGGCATCCGAGCCGAGACCGCCGAGGGCGTGTGGGTCCTGCCGGCCGCCGCGGCCGTCCTGGTCCTGACCACGCTTGTGTACGTGGTCAACCTGCCATCGCACCGACGAGCGATGCCTCCACGTCATCAAATCCCGGGATCAGCCGCCATTCCGGGGTCTAACGCGGCCTGTTGATGGCGTGGAGCCATCAGAACACGCCGAAACGGTCAGTTTCGGGGCTGGATTCCGCGATTTGTTGCCTCCACGTCATTGCCCGGAGGGCAGACGGCGGGACGGCTGGACGCGAGCGCCGCGACGGACAGCCGCCAAATCGAAACCGGCCGGGTCGACGGGCGACACGGCCGGTTTGTCAGACAACGATGCGGCGCTGTGGCGGGAGTCTAGCCCCGCCCGCGAAACTTAGGCGGCGAACTCGCGCAGCTTGCGGCTCCGGGACGGGTGACGCAGCTTGCGCAGCGCCTGGACTTCGATTTGGCGGATGCGCTCACGGGTGAGGCCAAACTCGCGGCCAACCTCCTCGAGCGTCCGGGCATGACCGTCGTCCAGCCCGAAGCGGAGGCGGAGCACCCGCTGCTCACGCCCGTCCAGCGAAGCAAGCACATGCTCAATCTGCTCACGGCGCATGCGGTCCGCCACCACGTCGAGCGGGGAGACGGCGTCCTCATCGGGGATGAGCTCGCCCAGCTCCGCGTCACCTTCATCGCCAACCGGCGACTGGAGCGAGACGGGTTCACGGCCCAGCTTGCGGATCTCCTCGACGCGCTGCGGCGTCATCGCCGGCGTCTCGTCCGGCAGGGCAGCGGCGATCTCGGCGTTGGTTGGCTCACGGCCGAGCTGCGTTGACAGTTCGCGCACGACACGCGCCACGCGGCCCATCGTCTCAACCATGTGGACCGGGATCCGGATGGTCCGGCTCTGGTCCGCGAGGCCGCGCTGGATTGCCTGGCGGATCCACCAGGTGGCGTACGTGCTGAACTTGAAGCCGCGCTCGTATTCAAACTTGTCCACGGCGCGGATCAGGCCGGCGTTGCCTTCCTGGACGAGGTCCAGCAGGCCCATGCCCGCCTGGTTGATGTACTTGCGGGCAATGGACACCACGAGGCGCAGGTTGGCCGAGGTGAGGTGGTCCCGCGACATCTTGTAGAGGTCCTTGAGGACCACCTGGAGCTCAGCCACGACGTCCACGTCGTCGCCGGCCTCGAGATGCCGCTGGAGCGCCGGGTACATGACCTCGGTGCGGGCCCAGTCGCGCAGGGCCTTGAGCGCAAGGCTGGCGCGAATCTCGGCGTTGGGTTTGCCCAGCTCGCCCTCAACCCAGTCCATCAGCTCGGTGAAGGACTCGACGTCCAGACGCTCGTTGTACACCGAGCGCAGGTTGATGGCGCGGATGAGGCGCTCCTTGAGCCCCTCGGTTTCCACCTTCTTGAGCGCGTCCGACAGGTCCAGCGCCGGCGTGGTGACCAGCAGGTCCATGGCGCTGTCCGAGTTGAGCGCGGCCGCGACGATGCGGTGCGAGTCAGACTCAAACGGCAGGACGTACTTCTTGTTCTTGGCGCGACCCGTGGACTCGGTCTTGTGCAGCGTCCACTCGTGGATGGAGAGGATGGCCTTCCAGGGCTCCTCCTTGGACTGCGAGCCAAGCTCCATGCCCTTGGCGAGGATGACCTCCTCCTCCGCGTTGAGCAGCGGCACGCGGCCGATCTCCCGCAGGTAGAGGCGGACGGAGTCATCCGTGTCCAGAACCTCGGTGGTGGCGACCTCTGCCTCCGCGTCCGGCTCAGGCACCACGGCGGCAGGGACGGGCTCAGCCGCGATTTCGGCGACGAGCGCGTCTGCCTCTCGTTCCGCGTCAGGGTTGAGCTCGACGGATGCCGCGGCCAGGTCTGCCTCGGTCTCCGAAACCGGTGCCGTTGTGTCGAAGGTGATCAAATGTGCCTCCACGGGCGATAGTCGCGCCCAGCCGCGCGACAGGCGAAGTGACGAATGACGATGACGATCCCGGCGCGCACGCCAGGGGACACTCTGCCGGGAACACGCCTTCCCGACATGCGTAACGGCGTGTCAAATCGACACGCCATTGGCCTACTATCCTAGGCTATTAGCCTTCTGTTGACAACCCCCACGATCGGGGAGGTTTCGAGGCGCTTCAGGCCTTGACTTCCAGCGTTCTAGTCACTCTCTATACGGCTGAGCAGCCCGTTTGGTTCGGTCTGGGGTGTGGCGTTGTCAGACGCGCTACGCTGCCGCCTCATGACAACCGATCCAGATCCTGATCGAGACGCCCTCGCCG
>JANYAA010000332.1 GCA_025355255.1 Chloroflexota bacterium
CCGTACTGGTTGAAGTCGGCTGGGGCCACGCCGTTGGCCTGCAGCCACTGGCCGGCGGGCGACCACGCGGCGATGGAACCTGCGGGGCTGATGTGGTCCGTTGTGACGGAGTCGCCCAGCAGCGCAAGCACTCGGGCGCCCCGGATGTCGGTCAGCGGTGCAGGTTCGGCGGTGAGGCCCTGGAAGAACGGCGGATTGGCGATGTACGTGGAGGCCTCGTCCCACGCGTAGCGGTCACCATCGGGGATGGCGATGGCCTGCCAGCGCTCGTCGCCCTCAAAGACCGAGGCGTACGTGGCGCGGAAGAGCTCCGCATCGATGGTCTCGCCCACGACCTGGCGAACCTGCGCAGGCGTCGGCCAGATCTCGGACAGCATGACAGGCGCGCCGTCGGACCCCGTGCCGATGGGCTCCGTCGTGAGATCCACGTCCACGCGGCCGGCCAGTGCGTACGCCACAACCAGCGGCGGCGAGGCGAGGTAGGCGGCCCGCACCAGCGGGTGGACCCTGCCCTCGAAGTTGCGGTTGCCCGAGAGGACCGCTGCCACAACCAGCTCGTCGGCCTCAATGGCCTTCGCCACCGGCTCGTCCAGCGGGCCGGAGTTGCCGATGCAGGTGGTGCAGCCATAGCCCGCAAGCGCGAAGCCCAGAGTGGCCAGCGGCTCGATGAGCCCGGCGCGCTCCAGATAGCCCGTGACGGCCTTTGATCCTGGGGCCAGCGATGTCTTGACGGCGGGGTTGACCGTCAGCCCCCGGGCCACAGCGTTGCGGGCGAGCAGCCCCGCGCCCACCATGACCATGGGGTTGGACGTGTTGGTGCACGAAGTGATGGCCGCAATGGTCACGGAGCCGTGGCCGATCTGCGTGGCCTGGCCCTTGGCCTCGATGGTCTTGGGTGCCACACCCACCGTTGCGGGGTACGCCGAGCGGAAGTTGTCAGCGACGCCGCCGAGGGCGACGCGGTCCTGCGGGCGACGCGGACCGGCCATCGATGGGACAACCGTGGACAGGTCAAGCTCCAGATGGGCGTCAAACTCGGGCGAGGCGCCGGGCTCGCGCCACATGCCCTGCGCCTTCGCGTAGCGCTCCACAAGCTCCACGCGCGCGGCGGGACGCCCGGTGAGCCGCAGGTACGCGATGGTCTCGGCGTCAATGGGGAACAGCGTCGCCGTGGCGCCGAACTCGGGGCTCATGTTGGCGATGGTGGCCCGGTCCGCCAGCGGCAGCGAGGCGAGGCCGTCGCCCGCGAACTCCACGAAGGCGCCCACCACGCCGAACTTGCGCAGTATCTCCGTGATGGTGAGCACGAGGTCCGTGGCGGTGGTGGTCTGGGGCAACTCGCCCGTGAGGCGCACGCCGACGATCCGGGGCATCTGCTGGTAGAGCGGCTGGCCCAGAAGCACGGCCTCGGCCTCGATGCCGCCCACGCCGTAGCCCAGAACGCCCAGCCCGTTGATCATCGTCGTGTGCGAGTCGGTCCCGACCAGCGTGTCCGGGAAGGCTACGCGGCCGCCCTCGTCCGTCCGGTCCGCGATGACCGTGGCCAAGAATTCAAGGTTGACCTGGTGGATGATGCCGGTACCGGGCGGGACCACCCGCAGGTCGCGGAACGCGGTCTGCGCCCAGCGGAGCAGCTGGTAGCGCTCACCGTTCCGCTCATACTCCCGGCCCACGTTGAACGCGAACGACCCAGCACCGCCCCACGCGTCAATCTGCACGGAGTGGTCGATCACGAGGTCCGCTGGAACCAGCGGGTTCACTTTCGCCGGATCGCCGCCAAGGGACGCCATTGCGTCGCGCATCGCGGCGAAGTCCACCACCGCCGGCACGCCCGTGAAGTCCTGCAGGACGACGCGCGAGGGCATGAAGGGGATCTCCGCCTCGATGGATCCGCCGGGGCGCCAAGCCGCGAGCGCGGCCACGTCCTCCCCGCGGACGATCCCGCCGCCAGCATGGCGAAGGGCGTTCTCAAGCAGGATCTTGAGCGTCATCGGCATGCGCTCGAGGGGCACC
>JANYAA010000360.1 GCA_025355255.1 Chloroflexota bacterium
GCTGGACGATCCCTTGCACCGTCGCCAAGCCCATGCCCGTGCCGTGGCCGGGGCCTTTGGTGGTGTAGAACGGCTCGAAGATGCGCCCGAGCACTTCGGCTGGCATACCGACCCCGGTGTCGCTGACGGTCAAGCGGACCCACGCGGGCTCCTCGCCTCGCGGCGCGACGTTGCGCGTCTCGATTGTCAGGCGCCCGCCGTCAGGCATCGCGTCGCGGGCGTTGACCGCGAGGTTGACGATGACCTGCTCCAGTCGGCCCCCGTCTGCACGCACGCGCCCAAGCCCTGCTTCATGCACGGAGACAAGGGCGATGTGCTCGCCGATCAGGCTGCGCAGCATCGGCACAAGGGCATCAATCACGATCGCTGGGTCCAGCACGTCAGGGTCGAGCGCCTGGCTTCTGCTGAAGGCGAGCAGCTGACTGGTCAGGTCAGATGCCCTGACCGCTGCGCGCATGACCTCGTCCATGTCGGCCCGAACCGCGCTGCCCGCCGGCAGGGCGCCCTGGACGAGCTCCCCGTACCCTCGAATGGCCGCGAGGTAGTTGTTGAAGTCGTGGGCGACGCCGCCGGCCAGCTGGCCGATGGCCTCCACGCGCTGCGCCTGCCGCAGCTGTGACTCCAGCTCGCGTTCAGCGCTGGCATCGCGCTTCACGGCGACATACGAGGTGACCGCGCCGCTGCTGTCGAATATCGGGGAGATGGACACCTCCTCCATGAACAGGCTGCCGTCCTTGCGGCGGTTGACGAGCTCCCCGCGCCACGTCTCGCCGGCCGTGAGCTGGGCCCACATCCCGGTGTAGAACGGCTTGGGCTGGACGCCGCTCTTGAGGATCCGAGGGTTCCGGCCACGGACCTCGTCAAACGAGTAGCCTGTGACGCGCTCGAATGCTGGGTTCACGTAGACGATGTTGGCGTCGCGGTCGGTGATCACGACCGACTCGCTTGTGTGGCTGATGGCTGTGGCGAGACGGGCGAGTTCGGATCGGGCCGCGTGCTCGTGGCTCATATCCAGCGCAAGCGCGGTGATGAGATCCGGTTCGCCCGGGATCGTCGCGCGGATCACCAATGCAGGAACCGTGGTCCCGTCTGGCCGCAGGTAGCGCTTCTCTTGCGGCTGGCCTGGCTCATCGCCCAGGTCTGCCAGGGCGGCATCGCCCTCGGCGAGAGTGTCGGGAGTGGTCATCGCGCGCCAATCAACCTCCCCGCGCTCAAGCTCAGCGCGCGTCCGGCCAAGCAGATTGAGGTAGTAGTCGTTGGCCTCCAGCAAGAGACCGGTCCGGCGCGCCACTGCCACGCCGATGATGCCCGCGTCAAACACGCGGCGCAGCCGGGCGTTCGCCCCAAGCAGTTCGACCTGGGCGCGCTTCTGCTCCGTCACATCACGGCCGATAAACGCAAACCCCTCCTCGAACGGGAACAGCGACAGGTCCGTCCACAGGTCGCGACCCCCAACCTCCGCGTGATGCTCCAATCGCACGTGCTCGTGGCGGACCGCTGCCGCCACAGCCGCGTCGTACAGGGTTGCTACCCATGGCCATGTTTCGAACATGTGGGGCGGGTCCGCGGCGTCAATCCGCGCGCCGTCGAGGTAGCGTTCCCGCATCACGCGGTTGGCCGCCACGAGGAGCGCATCCACGAAGCGGCCATCCTCGCCAAACACCGGTGTGCAGATGCCGATGGCTTCTGGGTTCTCCTCGAAGATCGCCCCGAGGCGGGCTTCGTTGACGCGCAGCCGCTCTGCAGCCGCGCGGCGTGACGTTGCGTCAGCGATGAGGCCCAGCACGCCGTAGGCGCGGCCCGTGCTCGCCGAGGTGCGGCGTCCTCGGTCATCCACCCACATCCACGTGCCATCGGCTCGCCGTACCCGGTACTCGAGGTACCAGGCGTCTGGCTGGTTGGGGCTCGTCCAGATAGCCCGGCAGCGCGCGATGTCGTCGGGGTGCACGAGCCGGTCCCACGCTTCAAAGTCGGCAATGTCGGACGGGGCGTACCCGAGCATCGTCGTAACCTGCCCGCTCAGCTGGAGCGGCGTATCAACGCCCGAGCGGTACGCCACGATGGCGTCCACGCCTGCCAGCACATGGCGCAGGTGCTCCTCTGCGGCACGCCTGTCGGTCACATCCTCGCCGATTGCAGCGACGCCCTCCGCGTGTCCGCTGGCGTCCCGCAGCATCGTGTTGCTCCAGGCGATCATCCGACGCTGGCCCGTCCTCGTCTGGACCTCATTCTCGTGATGGGTGGGGATCTCACCTGTCCCGATCGCGCCCGCGAATATGTCGCGTACAGGCCCGGCGATCTCCTCCGGGAGCGCCGCCTCGAACCACTCGCGGCCGAGCAGCTCATGGCGCGTCCAGCCCAGTAGGCGCAGGGTGAAATCGTTGACAAACACCACGCGGCCCAGCGTGTCCAGGACAACGCCCAACAGCGCCATCGTCTCAAGCGTGGCGCGCAGCTGGCGGTCAAGGTCCGGGACGGTGTCGATGCCGGCATGGGACATTGGCGCGTCCGGCAAGGGGGCGGGTCGTGGGGGCGTAGGCATGACTCGCGGTCGTCCTGGCTGGGTGGGCTGGCAGGGGCGCACGCCTCGTGGGAAGTATGGCCTCTGACAGCCCGACGCGCTAAGGCGTGCTGCCACACGAACACCGCAGTTGTCGGCTGGGCGACCGGCCCTCTCTGTTCCGCGGATGGCTCTGGCGCCGACCACCTTGCGGCACACTCCTCGCACGCGGATCAGGCCGGCGGACGCTTAGCCTGCTTGGCGGCCGAGCCGGGTGCCGCGCACCACGCAGCGAGGACGCGCGTTGCGGCATCGGCTGTGGCCACCACCGGGATCCCCTGCGCGGTCAGCGCATCGGCAAAGGGGGCGTACAGCGGTCCGGCGTCCACCACGCACACCCAGGGCTTTGTGGTCTCGGCCCACAGGCGGCCCAGCTCAGCGGCCACAGCATTCGGGGCGGCGAGGTCTTCGGCATAGGCGCCGGCTGCCGGAAGCGTGTCCAGCCGGTCCGTCATGGGCACCAGCCCAAGGATGGCGGCATCAGTCTCGTCGGCCTGCAGCAGCGTGCGGGCGACAGCGGCCGTCATGGCGGCGTTTGCGATAGGCGTGGTGTCCAGGGGGTTGTGGACATCCACCACGCTGTCGATACCTGCGCTCGTGAAGATTGCGGCAAGGTGGGCCGCCGTGTCTTCGCCAAACGGGACGAGATCTAGCGGCGCGGCGTGGTCTGCGATGGTGACGCACTCGGAGCCTGCATTGCTGGCAGCCGTCAGACGCCGGCCCGTCGCGGGCCGTCTGTCCAGCATCGCGAAGACGCGTACAAGGTCGTCAAAGTCAGCCGGGGTGTCGGCGAGGATGACGCCCGCGGCCCTCGCCAGCTCTCGGCCCACCACCGCGTCCCCGGCGATCGCAGCCGTGTGACCCGCCGATGCGCTGGCGCCGGCGGTGGTCCGCCCGGCCCGGTACAGGACCACACGGCGCCCGGAGGCGGTGATCTTCGCGGCCGCCTCGAGGAAGCGCAGCCCGTCCAGACGCGCAAACCCCTCCACGTACACGCCAAATACGCGGACTCTCTTGTCGGCCTCGCCCAGATACGCCAGCAGATCGCCCGCCGTGATGTCCATCTGGTTGCCGATGGTCACGACGTAGCGTGGATCCAGCGGGGCCAGCCGTGAGAGGCGCGTGATCGCGAAGGCGCCGCTCCCTGTGATGAGCGCGATGGGGGCTCGCCGGCTGCCGGTCGGCAGCTTGTAGCGGGGGATGAATAGCGTGTCGTACCCGCCCGGGCGGCTGCGGACGCCGAGGCAGTTGCCGCCCACGACCACCGGCCCGCCTGATGGCGTGGCGCGGCTGGCAGCCAGCGCCTCGCGCATGCGGCTGCTGAGCGCCTCGCCGCCGTGCTTCTCCTCCAGGCCGCCGGGGATGACGATGATGGACTCCGCGAGGTCCCGCTCCACCGTCTCGGTGACGAACCCGGGGGTGGCGGCCGCCGGGAGCGCCACCACCATCAGGTCTACCTTGCCCGGGAGCGAGGCGAGGTCGGGCACACACCGCACGCCGTCCAGCGACGCTGTGCCGGGCTTGATGACGGTGATGCGGTGGGGGCTGAACCCGTCCGCCAGCACGTTGCGCAGGATGGCGTGGCCGGGGTTGTCGCCGGACGAGACGCCCACGATGCCGATGGAGCGCGGCGCCAAGAGCCTGCCGAGCTTGCGAAGGGGTCGCGGCGGCCGGACGGGGAGTGGCCGGTTCCCAAGTTTATCAGGACGTCGAGTGCCACGAGACGCCCGTCGCCGGTGATTGCGAGCGGGTTGATCTCCAGCTCGATGAGGTCGTCCGGGACAAGCGGCGCAAGGGCCAGCAGCCGCCGCACGGCGTCTGACACCGCGGCGAGGGGCACGCGCGCGGCCCTGCTCCGCAGCGGCGTGGCGGCGAGGCGCACGCCGGTTGCGCGAACCAGGTGCTCGCCGAGACCGCCCGAGCGTGCCAGACCCGCGGCCAGCACCGCCGATCCGGACGCCACCGCAATCTCGCGTCCCGGTCGCAGGTCCCCTGAGAGCGGTTCCGCATAGATCCCGCCCAGACCCACGGCCGCCACGGGGCCCATGTCGTCGGTCCAGCGCAATGCAAGCAGCAGTTCGCCGCCCGGGTCCCGATCGTGCGCCACGAGTTCCGCGATTGAGAAGCCCTCGGCCAGCTCGCCCAAGCGCTCATGCATCGCGCTGATCACGGCCCTGACGGCTGCGGGCTCGCGCGCCGCCACGGCTACCGCACCCGCCTCGGTCTTGTGCGCGAGCTTGCTGGACACCACCTTGACGATGACGGCCGCGCCCGGCAGCGACGCCAGCAGCGCGTCGTCCACGTCCGCGGCGCGAGCGGCGTACACCACCGCGGGGACAGCGATGCCGCAGGCGGAGAGGATGGCGCGGCCTTCAGGCTCCATCAGGGCGGAGCGTCCGGCGGCGCGGGCGGCCCCGAGGATTCCTCGAATGGCGCCAAGGTCCGGCGGGGGCTGGCGAGAGGTCACCCGCACAGGTTGCGCCACCGGAGGCCGCCGTGCAGCCCCGGAATGCATCAGCCTATCGGCGGCCAGGCTCGTACCACCGCCTGCTGGTGGCGCTCCTGGATCGAGTTGTGTCGGCCGGCCTGCGTGCGGCGGATCGCCTCATCGAAGTCAAGGCCGATCTCCCGGTATAGGCAGGCCGCCGACATGCCGGACCGATCGATGCCGCCGCGGCACGCGATGACGATGAACTGACCCGCGCGCACGCGCTCGACGAGACCGCGAATGGCCTCCCGATAGGCGAGCGGATCCCCGGGCACGTGCGTGTCCGTGATTGGGAACCGGATGAGCTCCGGGCCATCGGCAGCCATGACGGCCGGCAGCTCGGACACCTGGCACTGAGCCAACTCCTCGTCCTCGTTGAGCAGGAGCAGCGCGTCAACGCCAAGCTCCCGCAGACGGGCAAGGTCGAGATCGAGATCGCGCCAGTGGTCGCCCGTGTAGCCCCAGCATTTCTTGCCGGGCAGGAACGTGATCCCGACCCGACCGGTGCCCTCCACCGAGGTCCCATTCAGGTTCAGCTCGTCCACGCGGAGCGGACTGCCCGTTGACGTGCGGGCATCGGTCTTCTTCGCCACAAGCCGATCCACAAGCGGCTGGGCGATCTCGTGGCCGCGCATCCCGCGCCGCCACTCCAGAGGGATGGACTCCCAGCCCCAGCGGGCACCCGCCAGCCCGCCCGCGATTGCGGCCGTGGTGTCGGTGTCGCCGCCGTACGCGATGGCGCGGCGGATGGTGTCGGCGTAGTCGGCAGCGCCGGCAAACGCGTCCCACGCTGACCAGAACGAATCGAGCACGAAGCCGCGGCCACTCCGCGACGTCCACGTTCGAAGCTCCTCAAACGCCGCGGCGTGGTGCTCGAGCTCCGGCGTGTCGCCGCAGGCGAGCGGATACTCCGCGAGCGCCCAGGCGAGGGCGTCGTCCGGTGACTGGCCCCGGAGCAGCGCCGTGACCGCGAGGCAGTACACCGCGCATGTCACTTGGCAGCGAGGATGCCCGTGCGTGACCCGGGATGCGAGGTGGGCGCGCTCGACCAGCCGGGCAGGGCGGATGTCCGGGCCGAGGAGGGCCACCGGCAGGATCCGCATCAGCGAGCCGTTGCCGCAGCTGCGTTCGCCAGTTGGTCCGGCGTCAAGCGCAGGCACCCGGCTCTGGAGGGCGGCCATTGCCTCCCAGGTTGTGGTGCCGACGTCGAACAGCTTGGCGCCGGGCGCATAGGTGCCTTTGCGATACCAGGACAGCGAACGCTTGCCCTGATCCTCGGGGTTGAACCTGGCCTTGAGCAGCGAGTCGAGCAGCGCCAGCATGAGCGCGCCGTCGTCGCTCCAGGTTCCGGCTGGCTGGTGGTGCGAGCCCGTGTGGCCGAAGACGACGTCCTCGGCGCGCATGGGCGGCCCGAACTCATACGGCACGCCCGTGGCGTCACCGACGAGGTGACCCCAGACGGCGCCGGCGAGGCGGGAGGCAAGGGTGATGTTGTTGTGGACGGCGGGTTGGTTGTTGGTTTGGTTGTTGTGGGCGGTCATGGCGTCCCCCTTTCGACTAGCGGGTTATGGGCGCCGCCCGGCGGTGTTGCCAGGGGCGAAGCGGTAGAGCTCGGGCGGGCGATGGCCCAGCCCTGTTTCGAATTGGCCGGTTGCCTCCACGAGACCCCGGTCAAGCACGGTGCGGCGGAAGCTGTCCTTGTTGAGCGGCCGGCCGAGGATGGCCTCGTGGACCCGGCGCAGCGCCGCGAGCGAGAACGTCTCGGGCAGCAGCTCGAAGCCGATGGGCGCGTACCCGAGCTTGCCGCGAATGCGGTCAACAGCCACGGCGAGGATTTGCGCGTGGTCAAACGCCAGCAGGAGAGGCTGGCCAGCACCGTCGCGCGCCTGGACGCTGTGCACGTGGCCGTTGGCGCCAATGACGAGTGCGGCGAGCACCCGGTCCCTGTCACCCCCGGTGGCCGCCACGGCCTCCAAAGGCGTCGGCTCCACGAGCGCGTAGTACGAGATGGAGAGGACGCGGATTCGCGGATCGCGCCCCGGCGCCCCAAACGTGTAGAGCTGCTCTGTGAAGACGTTGTCGATGCCGGCCTTGGCCGATAGGGCGCGGGCCGCGGCTTCGTCGGGCGACTCGTCGAACTTGAGGAAGGTGCCCGGCAAGGCCCAGAGACCCTGTTGCGGGTGACTGGTCCGGCGGACAAGCAGCGTCTTGAGAGTGTCGTCGGCAACGGTAAGCAGCACCACGTCCACAGCCACGGACGGGCGGGGATAGCGGCTGGCGTCGTAGGTGGCGAGAAAGGCCTGCTCGTCGTCCATGGCTACCTCCTTCGGCCGTCCGGCCTGCTGTGCCATTAGATGCATACCACATTTATGCATAACGCAGCTAACTTGTCAAGTAGGGGCAGATCGACTAGAATTCGGGTGTCGCGAGAGCGATCCGCATCCAGACAGCGTCCGAGAGAGACAGCTCGAAGACGACGCGGGCAACCCCGACTTCCCCCTGGCGGTCGGATAGGTGCCAAGGCTGACAACCGATGCGGCAACAGGGTCCTGACAACGGACCGGCTGCACCGCTGTGTGTCGGCCGGCTCGCTGCGGGACTCCCAAGTAGGGAGGTGTGCCATGACCACGATCTGTCGCGTTCGCGTCCCGCTCAACGGCCCAGCGGCGTTTGCCTTCGGCGTGATCGACGGGGTTCCGGTGATCCTGGAGGGTGACCGGGACAAGTTCCGCGCTATCGGCGAGGCGCTGGGCGCCAGTCTCCAGCCGCTGGAGTTCATCGGAGCCTGCCTGGTGATTGCCGCCGGCCAGGAGGCCTGCGAGCTACTGCACAACTGGGACCAGCTGCCCTGGACCGAGCGGGGCGTCGTTGTTGCCTACGGCATCGGGACCGCCATCGCGTGGCGGCCGGGGCCGACGGAGCGGGCGGCGTAGACGTCGGCGGGCTCGTCCGTGGACCCGTGACAGATAGCTGTCACGGGCGCCTGCGAACATGGACGTGACGGGCTGATGAGTCCGCCGGATCCATCAAGAGCGCCTGAGAGCCCCGGCTTTGTGACGGCGCAGCAACCGGCCGCGAGACGGCACGGTGCTCCAGCCGGGATCGATGGAGGAAGCAAGAATGGAGAATCCAAGCCTGCTTGCAACGGTGGCTCGGCCCACTCGGACCGAACTCGCTGCAGCTCGGCGCGCCATGGCGGCCCGGCAGCACATGTGCGGCTGCTATTCCCAGGTGAGCATGAACCCGTTCTTCAGCGGGATCGTCAGCCACTGGCGGACGTACCACGCGGACGCCATGGCGATCCTCGCGGAGGCCCAGTACGTCGTCCTCGCGGAGTTCGCGGCGGCCTGGTCGGCCAGCAAGGAACCGCCAACGCGCATGGCGCTGGTGCCGCAGCCAATCAAGATCGGATAGAGGAGGGGGAGATGAGCAGAGAGGGAAAGGCCGGCGTGGTGCCGGTGTACTACTCGCCCGCGTATGTGGCTGGCGGGCCGGAGTTCGACACGATGCGCAAGGCGGAGTGGGTGGCCACCTCGCTTGGGACTCGGCCAATCGCCGGGGTTGAGCTGCGCGAGCCACACCCGGCGTCGGTTCAAGCTCTGGCTCTCATCCACGACCAGGCGTACATCGACGCGGTCCGCACGGGCGAGCCGGCCGGACTCGCGGAGTCCAGCAACTTCAGCTGGGACCCGGGGATCTTCGGCGCCGTCACCGCCTCTACTGGCGGCGTGCTGGAGGCAGCGAGAGAGGCGTGGCGCACAAACGGTGTCGCCGGGTCGCTCTCGTCGGGGCTGCATCACGCTCGTCGGGCGAGCGGCCAGGGGTACTGCACCTTCAACGGCCTCGCCCTCGCGGCGCTAGACGGGCTTGCGCAGGGGATGCGCGGCGTCCAGATCATCGACCTGGACGCGCACTGCGGTGGCGGCACCGCCGACATCCTGCGCAAGACCTGGCGAGTGGCAGCGCTGGACATCGCCACCAGCGCGTACGACCAGTACGACGCGCCGGCCGGCTGGACGCTGGATGTCATCGAGGGCGCGGACGACTACCTGCCCACGCTCCGGCGCCGCCTCGATGCGCTCAACCCGGAGGATATCCACCTGGTCATCTACAACGCCGGGATGGACTCGTTCGAGAAGTGCAGCACCGGCGGCCTCCGGGGCATCACGGCAGAGGTGCTCGCGGAGCGAGAGCGCGTCGTCTTTGACTGGTGTCACGAGGCGGAGGTCGCGGTGGCGTTCGTCCTGGCTGGCGGCTATGTCAACTCCCGCTTCCCCAAGGAGGAGCTCGTGAACCTGCATCGCCTGACGATTGCCGCAGCGGCAAACCGGCCAGCGGCTGCCGCATGACCGACCGCAAGGTCGTCCTGCGAGACCAGTCCGGGAAGGGGTTCAGTCGCAGCGAGACCGCGCGGTACACCGCTGAGGGCGGGGTTGTCATCGAGGGGCAGGACCTGGGCCCTGGCGTCGAGGGCGTGTTTGGCGAGGGCTACTACGAGTACGAGTGGGCCTCGGCCATCGTGCCCTCGGCGCTGCCCGATGCTGTGGCGGCCCTCGGCGGCCAGCCGGGTGAGGACCTGCTGGACGTGATGGAGCGCTGGGTTGCGGCGGGAACCGGCACCGATGTGGAGCAGACGCTCAAGAGCGCGGGCGTCCCGATAGCGTTCTGGAGCCGCGTGGGGGACTAGAGGTCCCTGCCGCAGGTCCCTGCCAGCGGTCCGGCTGCGCCCATGCCGGCTTATCACCGCTCGTGATAATTGCCATCGCTTGAGGCGGTCGCGCTGTCCGCCGGCGGCGCGGCGCGGCGTGCGGGCGCGCTAGACGGCCGGATCATCACCGCTTGTGATGCGGCGGTGCACTACGAGCGGTGTCGCGCGGGTGGAGCAGCCAGCCGGCCCCTGGGGACGCGGCGCGGGCGAGTGACAGCCGCCGAATATCACGAGCGGTGATCAAGCGACAGCGGCCGCGCGGTGTTCTGGAGCCGCGTCGGGAACTGCGCGGCAATCCGCCCAGGCGCGTCACGCGAACTCGGGATGCACGGGTCCGCGTTCCCGGACCCGTCAACCACCCGAGCTTTCCGGAGGCACCCCACACATGTCTACCCCCGCGGTCCTCGCTGAGGGCCTCGAGAAGTCCTATGGGGAGGTCCGCGCTCTTGCGGGTGTCGACCTGGAGGTCCCAGAGGGCTCGCTCCTTGGCGTCCTCGGCCCCAACGGCGCCGGCAAGACCACCGCCGTGCGCATCCTCTCAACCCTGCTCCTGCCTGACTCCGGCCATGCGTCCGTAGCGGGCCACGACGTCGTCCGCGATCCTGATGCCGTGCGAGCCTCGATTGGCCTCACCGGCCAGTACGCGGCCGTGGATGAGAACCTGACCGGTCGCGAGAACCTGGAGCTCGTGGGTCGCTTGCTCCACATCGGGCGCAAGGAGGCGCGCATTCGCGCCGATGAATTGCTCGGCGCGTTCGCCCTGACCGAGGCCGGTGGCCGGCCTGCCCGCACGTACTCGGGCGGCATGCGTCGTCGGCTGGACCTTGCCGCGTCCCTCGTGGGACGTCCCTCGGTGCTGTTTCTTGACGAGCCCACCACGGGCCTAGACCCGGCGTCACTCATCGCGCTGTGGGAAGTGGTGGAGCAGCTCCGCCGCGACGGAACGACCATCCTTCTCACTACGCAGTACCTCGAGGAGGCCGATCGGCTGGCGGACCGGATCGCCGTGATCGACGGTGGACGCGTAATCGCTGAAGGAACCTCCACGGAGCTCAAGGATCGCCTCGGCGAGGATGTCGTTGACCTTCGTGTAGCCGACGCGGCCCGCACCGGCGAGGCCGTCGATCTACTGCGCGACCTGGCTGCCACGGCGCCCCGTGCCGAGAACGCCGCGGGCCGGATCTCGCTCCCAGTCCACCACGGGGCCGGGATCCTCGCTGAGGTTGTGCGCCGCATTGACGGCGCCGGCATCGAAGTGGCGGAGCTCTCGCTCCACCGGCCGAGCCTTGACGACGTCTTCCTCTCGCTCACCGGCCGCGACACGACGGCCGTCGCCGCCGCCCAGCCCGCCGCCCGACGCCGGTTCGGCCGGCGCAGCGCAACCTCGGAGACCGCCGCATGACCGCCAACCTCGCCACGCGTCCCGCACGGGCGCAGCCCCTCCGCCGTACCCCAACCTGGATCATCACGGACTCCGTGACCATCGCTTGGCGCAACATGCTGGCCGTGGTCCGCAACCCGCAGCTCCTCGTGATCGACACGATCACACCCGTGATGTTCGTCCTGCTGTTTGCGTTTGTGTTTGGCGGCGCCATCCAGACGCCGGGCATCGACTACGTGACGTTCCTGATGCCCGGGATCTTTG
>JANYAA010000156.1 GCA_025355255.1 Chloroflexota bacterium
TGATCCTGGGCGTCGCCGTGCACCTGTTCATGGTGATCTGCCAGGGCATTGCCGCCCCGCCGCGTCGGCAGCCCATCGTGGAGGACGTCGCGGGCGAGTCTCAGAAGGACCGCTATGCCCGCGAGTACGCCGCGGAGAAGCACGACGGGCACCCCTTCTACCGCTCGCTCCTCATGGACGCGGTTGTTGCAGCCGTGATCATGGTTGTGGTCGTGGTGTTGGCGAGCGCGGTTGGCGTCCCGCTTGAGGCGCAGGCCAACCCCAATGCCGTGGGCTACGTCCCGCGCCCTGAGTGGTACTTCCTCGACATGTTCCAGATGCTCTGGTATGTGTCCGGTCCGGCTGAGCCCCTGATCATCTTCCTCGCCGGCACCATTGGCTTTGCGGTCTTTCTCCTGCTGCCGTTCCTCGACCGCAGCAGGGTGCGCCACCCTGGCAAGCGGCCCGTGGCCACGGCGCTGGGCCTCCTCGTAGTGGTGGGCATCATCACGCTGACCGTTCAGGGCGCACTTGCCCCGGTTGCCTCAACCGACACGGCCGTCCAGGTGGACACCACCACGCTGACCGACGCCCAGAAGGCCGGCCTCAAGGTCTACCGGGTTGAGGGCTGCTCCTCCTGCCACATGCTGGCCGAACGTGGCGGAACCTCTGGTCCCGACCTCTCGCACATCGCGAGCAAGCTTGACGGCCCGGCAATCCAGCAGCAGATCCTCAAGCCCCGCGACAAGATGCCGCCCTACACGGACATCTCGTCAGCCGACATGGTGACCCTGCTCGACTTCCTCTCCACGCAGAAGTAGAGCCCGCCCTCTGCGGAGCGCCCAACGCTCCACCGCCAGCCGCCCCGATCGACTCCGTGTTCTGGTGCACGGTGGTGAGCTCGCGCGGCACCAGCTGTCTGCCCATCCTGTTCTGACCGTCGGCCGGGGTGCTGCGCACGGGTTCTCCTGTACCGTGTCGGCGTCGCTGCGCAACAGGAGAGCCCCAACCGTCATGGCTGAACCACGATGAGCCGCCGCCGGGTCATCGCCGTTGGCGCCGTCGTGGTTGTCCTGGGCGTCATCGGCATCGCTGCTGCCGCGGGCGCCTTTGCCCCGCGCACGCCCGGCACCACGTACCTCACCGCCCTTGCCGCGACGATGGATGTCCGCGACTCGGTTGCCGTGAGCGGTTCCGTCCGCCCGATTGACGACTACGCCCTGGCCTTTGGGTCGAAGCCGCGGCGCACGGTTGGCACAAGCTCGTCGGCCACGTCGGGTGCTGGCTCGTCGGGATCGTCATCGTCCGCCGCCGGCGCGGCTGGCGTCGCCCAGACCTGGACCGTGGCGACGGTGACTGCGGCGGAGGGCAAGGCCGTCCACACGGGCGACATCCTGGCCACCGCGGACACGGCCGACGCCAAGCAGTCGCTCGAGATCGCGCAGGCCACCCTGACCGCCGCCGAGGCGCGACTCACCGCCGATCAGACGCCGGTCACATCGAACAGCAAGGAGCGGGCGCGTCTCACGGTCACGCAGGCGCAGACCCAGCTTGCCCAGGCGCGAACGGCACTCACGCAGACAAAGGCCGCGGGGAGCCTGTCGGTGTCCCAGGCGTCTGCGGCGCTCCAGGACGCGAAGAACGCCTTGGCGCGCGACACGCTGGCCGGGGCGCTGCCGCCCGTGCTTGCAGCAGACAAGGCCGCCGTCACGGCCGCCACCCGGGCGCTCGCCACGGTCCAGAACCAGACCCAGCGGGCCAACACCCAGGCCGCCAACGCCGTGGTCGCGGCGTCGCTCGCACTACAGTCCGCCAACCTTGCCTACCAAGGGACCACCGGCGTGGACACCACGGCGCTCGTGGCGGCCGACAAAGCCTCGGTGTTGAACGCGCAGGCCGCCGTAGACAATGCCCAGAAGACGCTCGACCTCGCCGTGATCCGTACCCCCATCGACGGCATCGTGTCCAAGGTCAGCATTCGCTTGGGCGACATCGTCAGCGGCACCGTGATCCGCGTCCGCTCGGAGGCCGTGGAGATCACCGCATCCGTCACGGAGTCCAACCTGCCAAGGTTGGCGCTTGGCCAGCCTGCCGACATCACCATCACGCCGCTCGACGCAAAGGCGACGGGGTTGGTCAGCTCGATCGACCTCGCCAACCCGACGAAGAGCGCGAGCGGCGTGGTCTCGTATGACGTGGTGGTTGCTGTCTCCGCGGCACCCGATGGCACCGCCCCGGGAATGACGGCCAACATCGACGTCACCACGTCGCTCGCCAAGGGCGTGGTTGCCGTGCCGGCGTCGGCCATCGGCGGGGTACCAGGCGCCTACACCGTGCAGGTGCTCACGGCGCCGGGAGCTACCCGCACCGTCACCGTGGTGGTTGGGCTGCTCACCGCCGAGTTTGCCGAGATCAAGAGCGGGCTTGCCGCCGGCACCGAGGTTGTGACCGGCACGGTATCCGCCAAGGACCTCGTGCAGCAGTTCCCCACCGGCCCGGGGGGCGCCACCGCGGCCCCCACCGCCAAGCCGTGACGCTGTGACGCCTCCCCGCGCCGAACCCGTCAGCGGCAGCGGCAGCCGGCTGATGTGGCTGGAGCTGGTGCCGCTGGC
>JANYAA010000397.1 GCA_025355255.1 Chloroflexota bacterium
GTACGCGAGCGCCGGGATCATCACGCCGAAGTTCATGCCGAAGGTCGACACGACCCCGACCAACACCGTGATCATCAAGACGGACTCGGTGCGGCGCACATAGCGGATGCCCTCACCCAGGGTCCGCCTGACCTCGCCCACGCTTGACGGTCGGTTGTAGCGGGCAGGGGAGTGGAGGTCGTCGTCGCGCATCGCGACGTAGGCGACGATCACCGCGAGGAAGCTCAGACCGTTGATCAGGAACGCGACGCTGAGGCTGAACAGCCCGATCGTCACCCCCGCGATGGCGGGCCCAACAATGCGCGCCCCGTTGAACATGGCGGAGTTGAGCGCAACAGCGTTCGCGACGTCCTCACGGCCGACCATCTCCACGACGAAGGACTGGCGGGTCGGCATGTCCACGGCATTGGTCAGGCCTAGGAGCGTGGCCAGTACCAGGATGTGCCACACCTGCACCACGCCCGTGGCCGACAGCCCGAACAAGATGAAGGCGAGCAACATCTGGACGACCTGCGTCGCGATCAGCGTGCCCCGCTTCGGCAGCGCGTCGGCGATTAGCCCGCCGAAGAGGCCGAACACCATTACGGGCAGGAACTGGACGGCCGACAGCAGGCCGAGCCATATCGGGTCGCGGGTCAACTGGAGGATCAGCCACGCTTGGGCGACGGTCTGCATCCACGTGCCGACGAGCGAGACAGCCTGCCCGCCGAAGAACAGCTGGTAGTTGCGATGGGCGAAGGCGCGCGAGCCGTTGCGCAGCGACAGCCCGCCGGTCATCGGTGCTCCTCCGCGGGGTGCTTCGGCTCACGGCCCCCGTCGATGTCCCCAAGGTGCGCCTCAAGATGCGCGCGCCGCTCGCCGACGGCCTCGAGCATCGCGTCGAGGCGATCCCGCTTGGCGCGGAGCGTCGACATCTGGCGATCAACCACGCCCAGGGCATCGGCGACGAGCGCTCGTCGCTCTGCCGCATCCTGCGTGGCCCGGAACCGCTCTCGGTTGCGCTGGCGGGCCTGCTCGTCCTCAAGCAGTTGGCCGATCTCGGCGAGGGAGAAGCCGGCGTCGTCGCGGAGGTCGCGGATGAACCGCAGACGCTCGAGGTCGTCCGCGTCGTACAGGCGGTACGCGCCATTGGAGCGTGCGGCGGGCGCTAGCAGCCCCATCTCTTCGTAGTAGCGGATGGAGCGCGGCGTCAGGCCGGTCTCCGCGGCAACCTCTTGGATGCGCAGAAGCTTCGCGGCGACGGGATGGGCGGCGTTAGCCTCTGCACTCACCGGACAATTCTAGGACAACCTTGCCGTACGCGTGAAGGTTTGGCCGCGGCCGCGGTCCCGGCTAGACTTGGCGCCGATGCCGACCTATCGCGCCCCCCGGGGCACCCGAGACCTGCTTCCTGCCGACCGCGCGGTGTTCGACCGCCTCATGCGCATCGCCGCGGACCTCACGGCGCGCTACGGCTTTCGTCCCATCGAGACGCCGCTGTTCGAGCAAACGGCCGTCTTCGAGCGCGGGATCGGCGAGATCACCGACGTCGTCGAGAAGGAGCTCTTCCGGATTGCGCCGCGCACGGAGGAGGCCGAGTCCTGGGCGCTGCGCCCGGAGCCAACGGCCGGGATCATGCGCGCCTATGTCCAGCACGGGATGCAGACATGGCCGCAGCCGGTGAAGCTCACGACGACGGGACCGATGTTCCGCTACGACCGACCGCAAGCTGGCCGCTACCGCCAGTTCTGGCAGTTCGACGTGGAGGCCGTGGGCGATGCTGGCCCGGCGATCGACGCCGAGGTGATCGAGCTTGGCCACCGTTTCTACACGGAGGCTGGCGTCCGGGACGTCGAGGTGCTGGTCAACTCGATCGGTGACCCGGCCTGTCGCCCAGCCTACGTCGAGACGCTGAAGGCGCACTACCGCGGCCACGTGGCCACGCTGCCGCCCACGGAACGAGACCGGCTGGAGCGCAACGTGCTGCGGCTGCTGGACTCGAAGGATCCCGACATGGCGGCACTCAACGCGGGCGCGCCGCGGATCACCGACCACCTGTGCGACGCCTGCGCCGCGCACTTCGAGAGTGTCAAGGCGCATCTTGATGCGCTTGGCGTCCCGTATCGGGTTGACTCTGGTCTGGTGCGCGGTCTGGACTACTACACGCGGACAGCGTTTGAGTTCTACGTGGCCGGCCGTGAGGGCCAGCAGCAGGCGTTGGGCGGCGGCGGCCGGTATGACGGTCTGGTGGAGCTGCTGGGCGGCCGGCCCACCCCCGGCATCGGCTTTGGCCTTGGCCTTGACCGCGTTGCGCTTGTGCTGGCAGAGCAGGGGGTCGTGGCCGAGGTCGAGACGGCGCCGCTGGCCGTGGTGGTTGGTGCGGATCCTGAGGACACGGTTGGCCGGCTGCGCGTGGCGACGCTGCTGCGCGCTGGCGGGCTACGTGCCCGGGCCGATCTTGGGCGCCGCAAGCTGGGCCGCCAACTGGAGGCCGCCGGCAAGGACGGCGCCCACTTCGCGGTGATCCTTGGCGATGAGCTGGCCGACGGCCAGGTGCAGGTGCGCGATCTGCAGGCGGGGACGCAGCGCCTCGTGGCAATGGGCGACCTCATCCGTGATCTGGCCCGCGCGGAGGGCTCACACAAGCACGGCTGACCTGAAGCGCGGGCGCCAGGTTGGCGCTGTTGGCGGCCTGCGGAACTGGAGCCGGCCGAACCGGGCGTCCCAATGAGGCGGCCGGGTACGATAGCGCCCAGCCACACCCGCAATCGGAGCCCGTTCACCGTGTCCGCTGCTCAGCGCCTGCTTGCCACGCCGTACCGCACGCATACCTGCGGAGATCTCCGGCTGGCTGATGACGGGATTACGGCCAAGCTCGCGGGCTGGGTTCACCGCCGGCGCGATTACGGCAAGCTGATCTTCATCGACCTCCGCGACCGCCACGGCATCACCCAGGTAGTCATCGACGCGGGCGACGCCCCCGAGGCGCACGAGATCGCCACACGCGTCCGCTCAGAGTTCGTGATCGTGGTTGAGGGCGTGGTCGCGGAGCGTGGCGAGGGCATGGACAACGCCAAGCTCGCCACGGGTGCGGTCGAGCTTCAGGTGCGCAGCATCCGGATCCTGAACGAGGCGAAAACGCCGCCGTTCTACATCAACGATCCCGAAGCCACCATCGACGAGAGCCTGCGCCTGCGGTACCGCTACCTCGACATCCGGCGCGAGGCGATGCTCGGCCGGCTCGTCATGCGCAGCCGGCTCGTGCAGGCCATCCGCCAGGTCCACCACGCCAACGGCTTCGTCGAGGTGGAGACCCCGAACCTCATCAAGAGCACCCCGGAGGGCGCTCGCGACTTCATCGTCCCGAGTCGCCTGCAGCCGGGCTCGGTCTACGCCCTGCCGCAGAGCCCGCAGCAGCTCAAGCAGCTGCTGATGGTGGGCGGGATCGATCGCTACTTCCAGATCGCGCGCTGCTTCCGCGACGAGGACATGCGCGGCGACCGGCAGCCCGAGTTCACCCAGCTCGACCTCGAGATGAGCTTCGTGGACGAGGACACCGTCCGCGCGTTCATCGAGATGATGGTCCTCGAGGTGACCAAGGCCACGGTGCCTGATCGCCCCATTCGCCAGATCCCGTTCCCGGTGTTCGAGTACGACGACGCCATCGAGCGCTACGGGTCCGACAAGCCGGATCTGCGCTTCGCCATGGAGCTGTTCGACCTTGGGCCTGCTCTCCGGACGGCTGACGGCACGCCCGACAGCGGCTTCCGCGTCTTTGACGAGACGCTCGCGGCTGGCGGCCGCGTCAAGGGCATCACCGCCCCCGGCATGGGTCGCGCCACGAGGCGCGAGATCGACGAGCTCACCGAGACCGCGAAGCGCTTTGGGGCGCGCGGCCTTGTGCATCTGGCGGTCCAGGAGGGCGGCGAGCTGCACGGGCCCATCGCCAAGTTCCTCGCGGCGCCGACGCAGGCGCTGATCCGCGATCGGGCTGGCGCCACCGAGGGTGACCTGATACTGATCGTCGCCGACAGCAGCGACCAGACCAACGACGTCCTCGGCCGGCTGCGCGTGGAGCTGGGCGGCAGGCTGGGCTTGGCCGATCCCAACGAGCTCGCGTACGGCTGGGTCCACCACTTCCCGATGTACCAGTGGGACGCGGAGCAGGCGCGCTGGGACGCCACGCACAACCCGTTCAGCGGCGTTGTTCCCGAGGACGAGGTCCTGCTCACCACCACCTCGGGCGACCTCGATGTCCGAGACCCTGGCGACCCAGCCGGACGCGCCAAGGCCATGCAGTACGACATCGCGCTCAACGGCTGGGAGCTGGGTGGCGGCTCCGTGCGGATCTGGAACCGCGACCTTCTGACCCGCAGCTTCAACCTCCAAGGCTACTCCCTCGAGCAGATGCAGGAGCGCTTCGGAGCGATCCTCGACGCGTTCGAGTACGGCGCCCCGCCACACGGCGGCATCGCGCTCGGCATCGACCGGTGGGCGGCGCTGTTCGCCGGCCAGGCGACGATCCGCGAGGTGATGGCGTTCCCCAAGACGCAGTCCGGCTCGGACCTCATGCTCGAGGCGCCGTCAGCGCCCGACCTTGAGCAGTACGAGGAGCTGGGGCTGAAGTTCGTCGGGCTGCCGCAGAAGGCCTGATCTGCCGTGGCTCCCGGTGGGGGTAGCTGGAAGGCCGGCGGAGGCAGATCAGGGGGCGGTGAGGCCCTGGAGCATCGCCATCGTCGCGTCGGCCACCTGCCGCTGCTGCGCGTCGCGGGCGATCGTCGCTGGCGGGTCGTTGGGCTGGCCTGTGTAGTAGCCCATCTGCTCGTGGTTGCCGCCGTCCAGCACCACGTAGACCGTTGAACTGGGGAGGAGCGCCCGAGTTTCGGCTGCCGTGATCTTGGCAGCGCCAGCATCAAGGGTGCCGTACACCGAGACCACGCGCAGACCCGACGCGGAGAGGTTCGCAGCGGAGGACGACGCCCAGAGCGCAAGCCCGCGGAGCGACGCGGGATGCGTCCCCGCGGCGTACTGGGCGGCCATTGCGCCGCCCAGCGAGTGACCGCCGATCGCCCATGCGTGGATCTCCGGGTGCGCCGCGATGACGCCGTTAGCGGCGCCGATGCCAAGCACCGCGAAGTTGAGCGGCATCGGTGCGATGACCACAAGGAAGCCGTTGGCGGCGATGGTCTGTGCCAGCGGTCCATACGCTGCGGACGGCACCTTGGCACCGGGGTACACCATGAGGCCCGTGCTCGGGGTGGCGCCGTTCGGCACCCACTCGAGACGACCGTTGGCATCGCTGAAGGTCACCGTGGCGGTGGACGCGAGCGATGCGGTTGCCTCGGGCAGCAGCGGCTGCGGCGCTGTGTAGATCCCAACCCCGACAGCCCCGAGCACGATGAGGATGACCAGACCGAGGCCGAGGACTCGCCAGCGCGGACGGCCAAGCTTGGGCGCCATCAGCGCGGTCGCGGAGCGCGGTCGACGGCCGCAAGGACCTCGGGGCCGGCCACCGGCGCGTCGTCAGAAACCCCGGCCCCGGCGGCGCCCCAGTCGCGCTCAAGCTCATCGAGCGGCTGCGGCGGCCCGTCGTAAGCGGGGAGTGCCGCGCGCGCGGTGGCGATGTCGTGGACGACGCCTGGGTCGCCCGTCTCAAGGAACACCACCTCGAGACCCGCTGCTGAGAGGTCGGCAAGGAGGTCTGCGGGCATGCGGTCAGGCGTGAGGGCGCGGAGTGCGGGCAGCGCCGCAACTGGCAGGAGCATTGGAAACCCCGCTGCGCCGGCATACGCTGGCGCAAGGACGGCATCCGGACGCTCGCCGTGACCGGCGATGAGGGTGGTCACCGTCTCGGCGTCAGCCCAGACCAGACGCGCTGGCCACACGAGCGCTGCGTCCGTCCGGCCCACGAGCCACAGCGCGCTCTCGATGCCGTTGGCGATCTGCCGGGCAGAGCCTGCGGCAGCGGGCGAGGGTTCCACCAGCGTGACCTCCGCCGTGGCGAGAGCCGCAGCGGCTCGTCCTTTGGGGTCGTGAACAGACACGACAACCGGCGTGGCGCCACCCGCCCGGGCGGTGTCGGCGATCCGGCGAACCGCGGGCGTGCCGTCGGCATCGGCGAGGGCGCTCGTCTCTGTGGCGGCGAGAATCACGGCTGCGACGGTCAAGTGGGGTCCTCCTCTGCAGCCCGAGTGTAGCCAATGCGGCGCCGGAACCCGCTTGGCGCCTCATGTGGGCGGCATGTGCGACACTTTGCAGGCCCATGAGTGACACCCCCGGCACCGCCGTGCCCACCGCCCCACCTGCCACTGCCATCCGCGCCGACCTGCGCAATGTCGCAATCGTCGCGCACGTGGATCACGGGAAGACCACCCTCGTGGACGCGATGCTGCGCCAGACGGGCGTTTTCCGGGAGAACCAGGCGGTTGTTGACCGCATCATGGACTCAGGGGACCTCGAGCGCGAGAAGGGCATCACGATCCTCGCGAAGCAGACCACGATCGAGCACGCCGGCGTCCGCCTGAGCATCGTTGACACCCCCGGCCACGCCGATTTCGGCGGCGAGGTTGAGCGCGGGCTGATGATGGTGGACAGCGTCCTGCTGCTGGTTGACGCTGCAGAAGGCCCGCTCCCGCAGACGCGTTATGTGCTGCAGAAGGCCATGGCCCGCCGGCTGCCCGTCGTGGTGGCGCTCAACAAGATCGACCGATCTGACGCCAGGCCGGCCGAAGTGCTCGACGACGTGTACGAGCTTTTCATGGACTTGGGCGCTGACGCGCACCAGATTGACTTCCCCGTTGTCTACACCAATGCAAAGCTGGGCACAGCCACGATGGACCTCGCGATCCCGGGGACAGGCCTCGGGCCGCTGCTCGACATCCTCGTCAAGGTGACGCCGCCCCCGGAGTTTGTGCCAGGTCACCCGCTGCAGCTGCTGGTGACCAATCTGGCGGCCAATGAGTACGTGGGGCGCATGGCGGTTGGCCGTATCCGCAACGGGACCATCAAGGTGGGCCAGCGCGTGGCGGTTGTCCGCGAGGAGGCTGAGGACACCGACGGCGGCGTGGAGCCGGGCCGCACCATCACGCTGACCGGCACCGTGACGAGCCTCCAGACCGCGCGCGGCATGGAGCGCGTGGAGATCGCTGAGGCTGGTCCGGGCGAGATCGTCAGCGTGGCGGGCCTCCCCGAGGTCACCATCGGCGACACGCTCACCGAGCCCGGCGACCCCCGTCCGCTGCCTCGCCTCGATGTTGATGAACCCACACTGAGCATGACGTTCGGCGTCAACACGTCCCCGATCGGCGGTCGTGACGGCAAGTACGTGACCTCGCGCCAGATCAAGGCACGCCTTGAGAAGGAAATCCTCGGCAACGTGTCGATCGAGGTCTACCCGACGGACTCGGGCGACACGTTCGAAGTGCGTGGCCGCGGCGAGCTGCAGCTGGCCATCCTGATCGAGCAGATGCGCCGCGAGGGCTTTGAGCTCACCGTCAGCCGCCCGGAGGTCATCCTCCATGAGGTTGACGGTCGGGTCCAGGAGCCGTACGAGCGCGTCACGATCGACATCCCGCCGGACTACATCGGCGTGGTCCAGCAGGAGATGGCCGGTCGCAAGGGCCGCCTGGAGCAGATGACCACTGACGCCGACGGGCGCGTGCGCCTGGAGTTCGTGCTCCCGGTCCGCGGCCTCATCGGCTATCGCGGCCAGCTGCTCACGGACACGCGGGGCACCGCGCTCCTGCACCAGATCGGCGAGGGCTATGGCCCGTGGGCAGGCGAAGTCACGCACCGCACCAACGGCGTGCTTGTCAGCGACCGGACGGGCACCTCCAACTCGTACGGCCTGTTCAACCTTCAGGACCGCTCCGAGCTGTTCATCGGCTCCGGGGTTGACGTCTACGAGGGGATGATCGTGGGCGAGAACGCGCGCTCGGGCGACATGGACGTCAACGCGACCAAAGAGAAGAAGCTCACCAACATCCGGACGCATTCGCACGATGAGGCGCTGCGCCTCACGCCGCCGCGTCCGCTGACCCTCGAGAGCGCCATTGAGTTCATCGGCGTTGACGAGCTGGTCGAGGTGACGCCCACGGCCATCCGTCTGCGCAAGCGCCTGCTGCTCAAGCATGAGCGCGAGCGCGAGCGAGGCCGCGCCTACGACCAGTCGCGGGTGGAGCGGAGCTAGCCGCAGGGTCCCGACGGGCGCGGTCGTACAATCGCCGCGCCATGCCGATCTACCTCGACCACGCCGCCACCACCCCTGTCCGGCCGGAAGTCCTCCAGGCGATGCTGCCCCTGTGGGGCGCTGGCTTTGGCAACCCGTCCTCGGCGCACGCATTCGGGCGGGCGGCCCGCGAAGCACTCGATGATGCGCATGAGCGCCTAGCCGCCTCCATCGGCGGCGAATCCCGCGAGATCGTCATCACCAGCGGCGGGACCGAGGCAATCAACCTGGCGCTCAAGGGCGCGGCGTGGGCTGGCCGTTCCCGTGGCCACCGAATCATCACCAGCGCCGTGGAGCACCACGCGGTCACCCATGCGCTCGCGCACCTCGACAAGTTTGGCTTTGA
>JANYAA010000162.1 GCA_025355255.1 Chloroflexota bacterium
CCCAGCGGCAAGCTCCGCGGACCGGTGGCACGCGGCGAGGCGGCCGTCGGCGGTAGCGACCAGCAGCGGGACATCAGTAGCGCAGACGGCCAGCGCGGCCGGGCAGCGCGGCGAGAACGGGCAGCCGGGCGGGATCTGCGCCGGGTTGGGCGGCGCGCCGATGATCTGCGGCAGCCGCGCCCGACGCGACGCGATCTGCGGGTTGGATGCCGCAAGGCCAGCTGTGTAGGGATGGTGGGGCGCTGCAAACAGCTGCTCCACGGGGGCCACCTCGGCGATCCGCCCCGCGTACAGCACGATGGCCCGCTCGCACAGCTCGCGCACCACACCAAGGTCGTGGGTGATCAGCAGCAGCGCCATGCCGCGGTCGCGGACGAGGTCCCTGAGCAGCTCCAGGATCTGGGCCTGGATGGTCACGTCGAGCGCCGTCGTGGGCTCGTCGGCAATCAGCAGCTCCGGCTCGCACGCCAGGGCCATCGCGATCATCACGCGCTGGCGCATGCCGCCCGAGAGCTCGTGCGGGTACTTGCTCACGATGGCGCCGGGGTCCGGCAGGCCCACATCGGCAAACAGGTCGCGCGACCGCGTCATGGCTGCCGACCGTGAGAGGCCGAAGTGGAAGCGCAGCGCCTCGGCCACCTGTTCGCCCGCGGGGTAGAGCGGGTTGAGCGCGGTCAGCGGGTCCTGGAAGATCATCGCCACGCGCTCGCCGCGGATCTTGCGGTACTTGTGCTCCGGCAGGCCGATGAGCTGGTCGCCCGACAGCGTCACGCTGCCGCGCACGGTGCTCGTGCGTTCAGGGAGAAGGCCCATGATGGCCCGGCTGGTCACGCTCTTGCCGGAACCGGACTCGCCCACGAGACCGATCGTCTCTCCAGCGGCGACGTCAAATGAGATGCCGTTGACGGCGCGGACCGGCCCGGCGCTGGTGCGGAACTCCACGGAAAGGTCGCTGACCGAGAGCAAGGCATCACCTGCCGCATGACGCCCTTCGCGCAGGACGGTCATCGCTCGCGCTCGCGGGGGTCAAGCTGCGCGCGGAGGCCGTCGCCGACGAGGTTCACCGAGACCACCGCCAACATGATCGCGATGCCCGCGCTCATCGCTGGCCACGCGTCCTGGAGCAGATAGGAGCGCGCATCCGCCAGCATGGAGCCCCAGTCCGGGTCGGGCGGCTGTTGGCCAAGACCCAGGAAGGACAGGGCTGCAATGTCGAGGATGGCGTAGGCGAGGTCGATGGTGGACTGGACCACCACCGCGGCAACGAGGTTGGGCAGGATGTGCCGGAGCATGATCCGCCGATCCGAGAACCCCAGCGCTCGGCACGCGTCCACGTACGCCAGGCGCGCGTGCACGAGGGTCACGGACCTTACAAGGCGCGCCATCGCGGGCACGTAGATGATGCCCAGCGCGACGACTACCGTTGTGAGGCCGCGACCGAAGGTGGCCACCACGAGGATGGCCAGCAGCAGCGCTGGGAAGGCCAGAAGCGCGTCCAGGATGCGCATGATCACGCCGTCCACTCGACCGCCGTAGTAGCCGGCGATGAGCCCCAGCGGGATGCCGATGACGCCGCTGATGGTGATGACCACAAATGCGCCCAGCAGCGTTGGCGCTGCGCCATAGACAATCCGCGACCAGACGTCGCGGCCCAGCTTGTCGGTGCCGAGAAGGTGCGTGATGCTCGGCGGCTTGAGGCTCTGCGAGATGGTCTGCGCGTTCGGGTCCCCGGCAAGCAGGAACGGCAGGAACGTCATGATTAACAGCGACACCAGGATGATCAACCCGATGACGGCTGCGCGGTTGCGGGCCAGCGGGCTCCGGAGCGCACGGCGGAGGAGGCCGGGACGCGCAGCGGGACGGGCGACGGTGGGGCTGGCCACCTATGAGTACCTGATCCGTGGGTCGATGACGGCGTAGAGGATGTCCGTCAGGAGGTTGATGACCGTGAACGCCACGGTGAGCAACAGGACCGCCGCCTGGATCACCGGGTAGTCGCGGTTCTGGATGGCGTCCGTGATCAGGCTGCCAAGCCCGCCGAGGCCCATCGTGGTCTCCACGAGGACCGACCCAACCAGGAGGAACCCAACCTGGAGCGCGGTCACGGTGAGTACCGGAATGAGGGCATTGCGGAACGCGTGCTTGACCAGGATCGTCCGCTCCGGCAGACCCTTGGCCCGGGCGGCCTCGATGTAGTCCGTGGACAGCGCCTCGATCATCGCGCTCCTCGTCATTCGGCTAGTCAGCGCGATCGTGCCCAGCGCGAGGGCGCTGGCCGGCAGGATGAGGTGGCGGAGCCGGTCCAGGCCGCTCTCGCCGGAGCCGAACGCCGGCAGCCAGCGGAGCCAGACGGCAAAGATCAGGACGCCAACCATGGCGGCGAAGTAGACGGGGATGCTGAGGCCCACCAGGGCAGCCAGGCTGCCGATGTAGTCCGTGGGCGAGTCGCGCCGGCGGGCCTGGATGATGCCGAGCGGGATGGCGATAGAGACGGCCAACACCATCGACAGCGCGACGAGCTGCAGCGTGATCGGAACCCGCTCCACCAGCAGGCCCGTCTACTTCGCCGCCATGGTTGGCGTCCTGATCTTTGCCGTCTGGCTCCGCTGGCTGCCGGCGTTCGGCTCCGGCGAGAGCGG
>JANYAA010000403.1 GCA_025355255.1 Chloroflexota bacterium
GGCGCCGGCGTTGGTGCTGGACCCGCAGGCGGCCGGACGGGCAGGCCTGACACGGCACCCGGACCGACCTGCGCCCCGGCATCGCGGCGGGGCGGCGCTGCCTCGCGGCGAGCCCAGTCCTGAAAGGCCGGACACACCGGAAACGCCGATGACAGGCAGTACGCGTCCTGGTGGGCCAGCGCGCGGGGGGCGGGCGTCTTCTCGGCGAAGCACCGGTGCCGGTGATCGGGCGCGGATGCGCGCGCATCGCGGTCGTCCTCAAACGCGACAAACGGGCACGCGGGGGCGCCATCGGGGATCGGCAGACCTCGCTCGCTCATCGCGCGGATCATACTCGCCGCGGCCCTAGCGCTGAGCGGCGGACGCCACCGTGGCGCAACCGGACCGCACGCATCTGGCGGATGGACCGCGCATCGAGAGGCGGCTACGCTGGCGGGCCTCATGCATGCTGACCTCCCGCACGACTCCGGGCGACCGAATCTCCCAGGGGCGGACGTCCGCGTGCGGGTGCTGCTCGCCGATGGGGACCCCGCGCGGGTGGGCGCGATCGCCCACGTCCTGGGCGAAGCCGGCATGGAGGTGGTGACCGCCTACCGCGGCGCCACGGCGCTGGCTCGTCTGGCGGACGAGACGCCAGACCTGATCGTGGTGGGCGACGGCCTTGGCGACGGGCCTGCCGTGGAATTGATCCCCCGCCTCCTCGGCCGCACCCGTGTGCCCATCCTGGCGCTTGCCGCGCATCTTGAGGACCGGCTCGTTGTGGCGCTGCTCGACGCGGGCGCCGACGACGTCATCCCGGCCGCATCCCGCCCGCCCGCGCTGCTCGCCCGCATCCGCGCGCTGCTGCGCCGGACCACCCCGGCCTCGCCGCAGCCCACGGGTCCCCTTCCGGACGGGCTGCGCGTGGAGCCGGGCCGCCACGAGGCGTTTGTGCGCGACCAGCAGCTGGTCCTGACGCCCACGGAGTTTGAGCTGCTGGTCCTGCTGGCGCTCCGTCGAGGAGATGTGGTGGATCACCGCACGCTGCTCCGAGCGGTCTGGCCCGGGCGGCCGGACGCCGATCCCGACCTGCTGCGCGCACACCTGACGCACCTCAACGCCAAGCTGATCGGGGCGGGGCACCCGGGCCTGCGCAATGTGCGCTCCACGGGGTACGCGCTTCGCGTGGCTGGCGGCGACCCCTTCCGGTCCTGATCTCGCAGCCAGAACTCCCACCGGCCGCAACCATTTCGGACCTATTCCTCCCGGTTCCCTCCCTGTGGCATCCGGGACAGCGCCCATATGGTCCTGCTCTCGGCCAGGATGCACGGCCGCGTACGACCAGAAGGAGCTTCCGATGGCCTCCGCGCCCGGCACGCCCGCGGCCACCCCCGGCGAGATGAAGAGAACCCTCAGCCTCACAGGGCTGACCATCAACGCGATGGCCCTCATTGCGCCGGGGGCGTTTCTCTGGACGACGTTCCAGTCGCAGACGCTGCAGACCAACGCCGGCGCCACAACCGCCCTGGACATGGTGCCCGGGCTCCTGTTCGCGCTCTTCCTCGCCTTCCTGACCGCGCTCTCGTACTCCGAGCTGGCCAACCTGTACACCAACGCCGGCGCGGGCTCGTCCTACTACTTTGCCGAGGCCGCGTTCCTCGAGCACGAGGAGGCGTTCCACTACAAGTTCGCCCGCCTCGCCAAGTTCATCGTGGGCTGGGTGTCGCACCTCTACTACTGGATCTACCCGGGGATCATGGTGGCGTTCACCGGCGTCCTCGTCGTCTACATCGTGGGCCTCTTCGGCATCACGCTGTCCACCCCGTTGGAGGTGGTGGTTGCGCTGATATTTGCCGCGCTGACCGGCGCGATCGCGTTCCGCGGGATCTCCGGATCCACCATGACCGCGGTGGTGATCAACGTGATCCAGTTGACCGCACTCGTGGTGTTCTCGCTGCTGGCGCTGCTCTATCGGTTCACGCACCCCGACGCCGGGTACATCCACGACGGGATCACCTCAGTTGTGCTGCCGCACAACATGACCAATGTGCTCTTCCAGGGCACGATCGCGATCTTGCTGCTCGTTGGCTTTGAGTCCGTGACGGCCCTGGGCGCTGAGGCCGTCACCCCCAAGCGCGACGTGCGCCGCGCGGTCCTGCTCTCGCTCGCCATCCAGGGCGGCATCGCCTACCTGCTTGAGTACGTCTCCACCAACCTGTTCGCCAACACCAGCGTCACTGCCACCGTGACCGCCGCCGACGGCACAACATCCACCGTCAACGGCTATGCGGCAGCAGCCGCCTCCGGCGCACCAATCGGCGACATGGTCCGCTTCATCGGGGACAACATGCTCGGCGGGACCGGTCTGCCGCTGGCGCTGATCCTGGCGGCGACCGTGCTCGTGGCGCTGGTGGGCACCACGCTCGCCTGTCTCAACACCGGCGTCCGCATCACGTACGTGATGGGCCGCGACAGGGAGGTCCCGGGCATCCTCGGCTTGCTCCACGGCAAATACGCGACGCCGCACTATGGCGTGCTCGCGCTGGCCGCGGTGTCGGGCCTGATCGGTGCCTACGGGGTGCTGTCAGCCGACACGCTGCTCCAGACGATCCTCGCGTCCAACGTCGGCACGTTTCTCGTGTACGGCATGACAAACCTGATCGTGGTGATCGCTTTCTGGCATCGTGCCGAGCGCAGCGTCATGCGCCACATCCTGGTGCCGGTCCTGGGCGTGGTGGCCAACTTGGCGATGCTGGCTGCGGTGGTGGGCCTGAGCATCGGCTCGGGCGGCTCCACCCAGATGGACACGCTGATCGCCCTGAGCTTCGACGCCGTGTGGATTGCGGTGGGCGCGGTCTGGCTGTTCGCCAACTCGCGAGCGACCAAGCGAAGCGTGCTCGTGCAGGCCGCACCAGCCAACCTCGGCGGCGCC
>JANYAA010000423.1 GCA_025355255.1 Chloroflexota bacterium
GTCAGCGTCCGCCGCGCAGCCACCCCGCGCCATGGCACCGCCGACGAGGTGGAGCTGCTGATCAACGGGCTCCTCGCGCTGGACGGCCGCAGACTCGACGAGGTGGATCGGGTCGCCATCGCCTCAGTTGTGCCGATCGCCACGCTCGCGCTTGAGGCCGCCGCCGCGCGCCGCGGCATCCCCACGATCACCGCCAACGCCACCACGGTGCCCATCGGCTGCCGGGTGGACCACCCGGCCGAGGTTGGCGCAGACCGCCTGGTCAACACCCTCGCCGCCGGGCGGCTGTACGGCACGCCCGCCATCGTCGTGGACTTCGGCACGGCCACCACGTTTGACTGCGTTGCGCCCGACGGCGCGTATGTCGGCGGCGCCATCGCCCCCGGGCTGGAGCTTGGCCTCGAGGCGCTCGCGACCGAGACTGCGAAGCTGCCCCGCGTGGAGCTCAAGGCCCCAACGCACGCCATCGGCACCAACACCGTCAGCGCCATACAGTCGGGTGCCGTGCTGGGCTATCAGGCGCTCGCCACCGGGCTGCTTGCGCGGATCCGCGCCGAGCTTGCCGCGGCCGAACACGTGGCTCCCGCCACGATAAAGACGGTGCTCACGGGCGGGCTGTCCGCCGCGCCCTGGGCGCGCGGGATCGAGGGCGTTGACGTCGTGGACCCTGACCTGACGCTCAAGGGGCTGGCGATCCTGGCAGAGGCCACGCTGTGAGCGCCACCGAGGCCGCACGGCGGCTTGAGGGCCGCCTCGTCGCGTTGGGCGTGTGCGGGTCCGTGGCCGCGTACAAGTCCATTGAGCTCGTTCGTCTGCTTCGCGCAGAGGGCGCGGAGGTCGTCGTGCTGATGACGAAGGCTGCCACTGCCTTCGCGGGCACGCTGGCGTTCCAGGCGCTGAGTGGCCACGCGGTGGAGACCGACGTGCTGGGGCTGCTGCCCGACAACCGCATCGGCCATATCGTCGTGGCGGATACGGCGGACGTCATCGTGGTAGCTCCGGCGACGGCCCGCTGGCTGGGCGCCATGGCCAACGGCATCGCAGACGATCCCTTGACCGCCGCCTGTCTCGCCAGCACCGCACCGGTGGTGTTTGCCCCGGCGATGGACGGCGACATGTGGACCCACCCGGCCACGCGCGCCAACGTGGCCCGGCTGCGGGACGTCTTCGGCTATGCCCTGGTGCCGCCGGAGACGGGGTCGCTGGCGTCTGGCCAGTCTGGCATCGGCCGGCTGGCGGAGCTGCCCACCATCGTGGATGCCGTGGTTGCGGCCGCGGGCGACAGGCCCGTCCGTCGACCTGACGCGCTGGACCGCCCGCCGCGCACTGCGGCCCCTCGCGACCCTGACCTCGCCGGCCGCCACATCGTGGTCAGCGCGGGAGGCACGGCCGAGCCCATCGACCCGGTCCGCTTCATCGGCAACCGCAGCACCGGCAAGATGGGCGTGGCGATCGCGGAGGCGGCGCTCGCCCGCGGCGCGCGCGTGACGATCGTCGCTGGACGCGTGGAGGTGCCGCTGCCGGCCGAGGCCAACGTCATCCACGCGGAAACCACCGCCCAGATGCGCGAGGCGGTGCTGGCCGCCACGTTCGAGGACCACGCCGACGCCTTGGTCATGGCCGCGGCCGTGGCCGACTTCCGCCCGCGCCAGACCGCCGATCACAAGCTTGTCCGCGGGGGATCGCTCACGTTGGAGCTTGAGTCCACCGAAGACATCTTGGCCGAAGTGGGCCGACGCGCAGCCGAAACCGCTGGCCAGAGCAAGCCCGTGATTGTTGGCTTTGCGGCCGAGACCGGCTCGCTTGACCGAGCGCCCGACAAGCTCCGGCGCAAGGGCGCTGATTTCCTTGTCGCCAACGATGTGAGCGAACCTGGCTCAGGCTTTGGGACCGACACCAACCGCGTCGTCATCCTCGCGGCCGACGGCACGCGCGACGACCTGCCGCTGCTCACAAAGCGTGAAGTGGCCGAGCGCCTGCTGGACCGTCTCGCGGGGTCGTTGGACGCTCGCGACGCACGGGCGCACACTGTGCCCCCACGCACGGAGTCCTGATGAGCGCCCAAAGCGAAGCGGTCCGCCGCCTGTCCGTTCTCGACATCGCCAAGCTGTATGCCGACGGCGTCCGCATCGCCACAATCACGGCCTATGACTATCCCACGGCTGGGCTCGTAGATCAGGCGGGCATCCCGCTGATCCTTGTTGGCGATTCGCTCGCACAGGTGATGCTGGGCTACGACACCACGGTGCGCGTGACGATGGAGGAGATGCTCCACCACGCGAAGGCCGTCGTTCGCGGCGCCAAGCGCGCGCTCATCGTGGCCGACATGCCGTTCCTCTCGTACACCACGCCCGAGGACGCCGTGGCCAACGCCGGGCGCTTCCTTCGTGAGGCTGGTGTGCAGGCGGTCAAGATCGAGGGCGGCGTCCGCAGCGCCCGGGTCATCGAGGCGCTGCTCCGCGCCGGCATCCCCGTCATGGGCCACATCGGCTTGACGCCCCAGGCCATCAACACGCTGGGCAAGGTCCGAGTTCAGGGCAAGAACCGCGAGCAGGCGCGGGCGCTCCTCGCCGACGCGCTGGCCGTCCAGGAGGCGGGCGCCTTCTCCATCGTGCTGGAGCTGGTCCCCGGACAGCTGGCCCAGGCCATCACGGACCGCCTGCGGATCCCCACCATCGGCATCGGCGCTGGCGCCGGGTGTTCCGGCCAGATCCAGGTGATCACGGACACGCTGGGTCTTGGCGACTGGGCACCCAAGCACGCTCGCCCGTACGCAGACCTCCACGGCACGATCCTTGACGCGATCAGCCGCTACAAGGCAGACGTAGAGGCGGGTGCATTCCCAGCGGCTGCGGAGACCGTGCTGATGGATCCAGCCGTGCTGGACGAGGTGCTGGGCCGAGGCCATGCTGATCGGGCAGACCGCGCCTTCGGTACCGATGCCGACATCCCGGTTGGCGGCATCCCGCTGGACCGGGACCTCTAGGCGCCGGCTTCGGCCGCCTCCCGAGACACCGCCAAGCGTCATGCAGGTCGTCACCACTCGAGCGGAGCTTCGGGCCGCACTCGCGTCGGTCCCCCGCCCCGTCGGCTTCATCCCCACGATGGGCTGGCTGCATGACGGCCACGTCTCGCTGGTTGCACGGGCACGGGCCGAGTGCGCGACCGTCGTGGTCTCCAACTTCGTTAACCCCAAGCAGTTTGGCGAGGCGGCCGACTTCGAGCGCTATCCGCGCAACGTCGCCCGGGACAACGCCATCTGCGAGGCGGCGGGCGTAGACACCGTGTTCGCCCCCACGGTGGACGACGTCTACCTGCCGGGCTTCGACACCCGGGTCGCGATGGGCGCGGTTGCGATGCCGTTGGAAGGCGCCGCACGACCTGGACATTTTGACGGCGTGGCCACGGTCGTCGCGCTGCTGTTCAACCTCGTAGGCGCCGAGCGCGCATACTTCGGGAGCAAGGACTACCAGCAGGTGGCCGTGATCCGGCGGATGGCACTGGACCTGGCCATCCCCACCGAGGTGGTCCCCTGCCCAACGGTGCGCGAGGCGGATGGGCTGGCGATGTCGTCACGCAACGTCCGGCTCTCGCCTGCGGGCCGGGCGGCCGCGCCGGTAGCACACCGCGCGCTGGCGGCCGGGGTGGCGGCCATCGATGCCGGCGAGCGCTCCGCCGATGTGGTGCGCGCGCTCATGACCGCTGTGCTGGCGACCGAACCCGCCGCTTTGCCCGAATACGTGTCGGTGGCCCATCCTGACACGCTGGCGGAGCTGGCCCGGATCGATGGGCCAGCGCTGCTCTCGACGGCGGTCCGCATCGACGGCGTCCGCCTCATCGACAACGAGCTCGCGGGCTAGGCGGACGCAGCGCCGCCCCCCGGACTCGGGGAAACGGCCTTCCCACAGCGAGCCACACGATGGCCGCGCCGGCGAACCCGGTGGCTGCGGAGTAGGCGAACATCACCGACAGACCGGCGCCGCTGGCGATGAACCCCGCGGCCAGTGCGCCCACGATGGCGCCAACCGCGTAGGTGGTGCCCACGAACAGCGCCTGGGCCGTAGCGCGCAGGGCCGGCGGCGTTCGATCCGCAACCCATGCCGTGGTGCCCACGAGGAACAGCGCCACACCCACACCGCCGGTCAGGGTCACCAGCACGGACGCCACGGCGTTCCCGGCCAGCGCCCAGCCAGCCGACCGCAGGCCAAACGCCACGGCGCCGCCCACCATCAGCGCCCGGACGCCAAACCGGCGCGTGAGCCGCCGAAACAGCAGCATCATGGGCACCTCGACAATGGCGTTGACCGCCCAGCCGATGCCGATGAGCCCCGCGTCCGCCCCCTGCTCCACGAGGCGCAGCGAAAAGTAGGTCAACCCGCCGCTCGCGGCCGTCCAGGTGACGCACGCGCCGAAGAAGTAGAGCGCGAGCGACCGGTCGTTCAGCAGGCGGATGGCGCCCATCGGCCCGATGCCGCTCACCCGTTCTCGCGTGACCGGACGGCCAAACAGCGCCATGGCGGCGACGCCGGTGAGCACCATGAGCGGCACGAGGATGAGGAACAAGGAGCGGGCGCCGGCCGACGCCACCACCAGGCCCGTGGCCATGGAGACGCTGATGAAGCCGATGGAGCCGAAGACCCGTGCCTGGCCGAAGCGGTCACGCGCCGCGCCAAGCCGCACAACAACGTGCGCGTCGATCATCGCGGGCGTGCCGGCCGTGCCAAGCGCAAACAGCGTGACTCCTGGGAACAGCAGGGCCACCGACGGGCTCCCGGCCAGCAAGACGCCGCTTGCGCCGGCAACCAAGGACGCCACAAGGAGCAGTGGCCTGACGTCGCCGATGCGGTCCGCCAGCAAACCCCAGGCTGGCGCCGCGACGATCTGGACGAGCGCCGGGATGGCCGACAGCACGCCGATCACCGCAAGGCTGGCGCCGAGGCCCGAGAAGTAGACCGGGAAGTACGGGCTCCAGGCACCAAGCGCGCCGAAGTAGAGGCCGTAGCCGATTCCGCCGGTGATGACGACGGCGAGGGCGGTCTGGGCGCCTGGCGCGGGGGCGGTAGCGCTGGCGGGGTTTGCGCTGGCGGGTTTTGCTGGGAGCACGAGCCGCGGCTCAGCCGCGCGGCGCGGTCCGGCGCTCAATCAGCGCGACGGCCTCACGAAGGCGCGTGAGCAGTTCCTCGTCCACGGAATCGGGCTCAAGATGCGGGCCAAGCCGCTCCATGATGTCCGTGATCAGCCCCAAGAACACCGCAGCGTCCGCAAGAAAGAACTGGGGCTCGTTGTTGTACCGGACCATCGTGAGCCGGCCTTGCAGCACGCGCCGGTCGTCAACATGAGCGATCTGCGTCCCGAAGTTGTGGCCCTGGATGCCATCGGGGTTGTTCAGAAAGTTCAGGGCGTTGTCAATCGCAAGCCCGAAACGGGCCCGCCAGGCGACGAGGCGCTCGTAGACCTCGGCCGCGATGCGGACCTCCGCCACCTCCTCGAACACCTCGGGCGCAACGGTGAGCAGGCCGACGAGCGTGGTGCCTGGCCGCGCGCCCAGCATGACCTGGAGGCTCCGCTCAAGGGTGAACACCTCGGAATCGAAGCGCGGGCTGGTGATGACGTCCGTCAGCAGGTCCTCAACGTTGTCGAGGGAGCCCGGGTCATTCAGGGCCGTGGCGAGCTGGAGGATCTCCTCCTTGAAGAGGAACTTCTCCTCGTGGTCAAGCATGTCGGGGATGGTAGCAGGCGGGCTATGGACAACATCCCGGGGCCGTGCGCAGCATCGCCGGTGCTACAGGGCAGTAGAAGCCTGTTCGCCGGTCGCCACCCTTACGCGTTCGCGTGCAATCCAGCATCGGAGGTGCTGAGCCAGGGCCCACAATGCGTTGCGTTGGTCGCGCGAGCAGGAAATCGGCGAGCCGCGCCGCCCAAGTGCATGCGGTTAGCACCCGGGGTGCTGGCGCAGCGTTGCGGCTGTCCCTCGGGCTGCAGAAATCCGAACGGCCCAGCTTGGAGCCGGGCCGTTCGGGCTGTCAGACGGGTGCGGCCGTTACCGGCCGCGGGTGATCACGGATAGAGGCCGCGCATGGCGGTGGCGTCAGCCACGCGCTGGACGGCATTGAGGTACGCGCCGGTCCGCATGTTGACCTTGTGCTTGAGGCTCTGCGCGAGCACCTCGGCGAAGGCCTTGTCCATGATGACCTTGAGCTTGACGTTGACGTCCTCTTCGGTCCAGTGGTCGCGGTTGAGGTCCTGCACCCATTCGAAGTAGGAGACCGTCACGCCGCCGGCGTTGGCGAGGATGTCGGGGATCATGAAGACGCCCTTCGACGCAAGGATCTCATCGGCTTCGGGGGTCGTGGGGCCGTTGGCGGCCTCGGCCACGATCTTGGCCTTGACCTTGCCCGCGTTGGCGACGGTGATCTGGTTCTCGTACGCCGCCGGGATCAGGATGTCGCACGGGGTGACAAGCAGTTCCGCGTTGGTGATGTCCTCGGCGCCCGGGAAGCCCTTGACGGTCCCGTGCTCCTTCTTCCAGGCGATGACCTTGTCCGGGTCGAGGCCGGCGTTGTTGCGGATGCCGCCGGTCGAGTCCGAGACCGCGACGATCGTGCTGCCCTCTGCGGCCATCAGCTGCGCCGCGATGGCGCCGGCGTTGCCGTAGCCCTGGACCGCAACCTTGGCCGTCTTCAGGTCCATGCCGAGGTGCGCAGCGGCCTTCACGATGGTGAAGACGCAGCCGCGGGCCGTGGCCTCGTTGCGGCCTTCGGAGCCGCCAAGGCTGATGGGCTTGCCCGTGACGACGCCCGGGACCGTGTACCCGACGTGCATCGAGTACGTGTCCATGAACCACGCCATGATCTGGGGCGTGGTGTTCACGTCCGGTGCGGGGATGTCGCGCTCGGGGCCGATGAGGACCGAGATCTCCGAGAAGTACCGGCGGCTGAGGCCCTCAAGCTCCTTGCGGGACAGCTTCTTCGGGTCAACGATGACGCCGCCCTTGCCGCCGCCGTACGGGATGCCGACGACCGCGCACTTCCAGG
>JANYAA010000429.1 GCA_025355255.1 Chloroflexota bacterium
TACCGGGACGACCTGTCGCTCGTGGCGCAGCAGCCCATCGTGAAGGGCACCGACATCGGGTTTGACCTCAACGGCCGCACGATTGTGCTGGTGGATGACGTCCTGTACACGGGGCGCACCATCCGCGCCGCAATGGACGCCCTGATGGACTTTGGCCGGCCCCGCGCGATCCGCCTGGCCGTCATGGTGGACCGCGGCCATCGCGAGCTCCCGATCCGCGCCGACCACGTGGGCAAGAACGTGCCCACCTCGCGCGAAGAGGTGGTCCACGTGCTTGTCGAGGAGATCGACGGCGAGGACGGCGTGGAAATCGGGCGCCTGACGGGCGGAGCCGAGTCGTGACCACCGGAGCCGACCGTCCCGACGGTGCGCTCCCCGCTCCTGCCGCCGTTCCCTCGCCAGCCCCGTGGGCGCATCGCCACCTGCTGGACGTGGACACGCTGACGCGCAGCGAGATTGAGCTGGTCATGAAGACCACCGACGAGATGCGCGACATCTTGGCGCGGCCCATCCCCAAGGTGCCGGCCCTGCGCGGCATGTCGGTGACCATCCTCTTCTACGAGGCCTCCACGCGGACCCGGGTCTCCTTCGAGGTCGCAGCGAAAAACCTGAGCGCCGATGTGGTCAACATCACGGCCAGTGCGTCATCGGTGTCGAAGGGCGAGTCGCTTGTGGACACGGTGCGAACCGTCGAAGCGCTTGGCGCCGACATGATCGTCATGCGCCACTCGGTCTCTGGCGCACCGTATCTGGCGGCCGACGTCTTTGGCGGCTCCATCCTCAACGGCGGCGACGGTTGGCACGCCCACCCTTCCCAGGCGCTGCTGGACCTGTTCACGATGCGCTCGCGGCTGCCCGGTGGATCCCTTGAGGGCCGCAAGGTGGTCATCCTGGGCGACGTGCTGCACTCGCGGGTGGCACGGTCCAACGTGTGGACGCTCACCGCGATGGGCGCCGACCTGTGGATCTGCGGTCCGTCCACGCTCCTGCGGGGGTACGAGGCCTGGGCTGCGCACGGCGCGGCGGGCCGGCGGTTCACGCTGACCTCCGATGTGGACGCGGCGCTGCGCGATGCCGATGTCGTCATGGCCCTGCGGATCCAGAAGGAGCGGATGGCCTCGGGGCTGCTCCCGTCGATGCGCGAGTACGCGGCGCGCTACGGGCTGACAATGGAGCGCCTGCGGGTCTGCTCCCCCGATGTCGTGGTCATGCACCCGGGGCCTATGAACGAGGGCGTGGAGATTGCGGCCGATGTGGCGGTTGACCCGCGCTCGGTGATCACCGACCAGGTGACCAACGGCGTGGCGGTGCGGATGGCGCTGCTGTACCTGCTGGCCGGCACACACCACCGCGGGGAGGCTGGCGCATGACCGTGGCGGGCGGCTACAGCGGGACGCTGCGCGGGTGGGCCGTTGATCCTGCGGCAGGGCGCGAGGGCGCGGCCGAAGTTGTCGTTGACGACGGTGTGCTCACGGCGCTGACCTGGCTCTCGGGTTCGGATGCCGAAGGTTTTGGCCCAGACGGCGTCCTGATCCTGCCCGGGCTGATGGACCTGCACGCGCACTTCCGGGAGCCAGGCAACGAGGACGCCGAGACGATCGCCACCGGGCTTGCGGCGGCGGCCCACGGCGGGTTCACCACCGTCGCCCTGATGCCCAACACGACGCCCGCGATTGATGAGCCGTCCGTTGTGGCGCGCATCCGGGGCGCGGCTGCGGCGTCGGGTTCGCCGGTGCGGACGCTCATCCACGGCGCGGTCACCGTGGGCCGCCGCGGGGAGCAGCTGGCGGCGCTGGGCGAGCTGGCCGACGCAGGCGTCACCGGGTTCTCGGATGACGGGTCGCCGGTGAAGTCGGCATCGATCATGCGCAACGCGCTCCTGTATGCGGGCGCGCTGGGTCTGCCGGTCATCGACCACCCCGAGGACCACACGCTCACCGAGGGCGCGGAGGCGTCAGAGGGTTACGTCGCCACCGTGCTTGGCTTGAAGGGCTGGCCAATCGCGGCCGAAGCCGGATCGGTTTCCCGCTCCATCGCCATCCTGGCCGATGTGGTCCGCGACGTGCCCGCTGCGCGGCTCCACCTGACGCACGTCTCCACGGCCGCGGCGCTGGACCAGGTGCTGCTCGCCC
>JANYAA010000431.1 GCA_025355255.1 Chloroflexota bacterium
GGATCATCCAGGCGAGGCCAGACCCGATCAGGAACCGCCAGGCCATCAGCGTCAGCCAGTCAGCGCCCGCGGCGTAGGCGGGCCGGGCAAACAGGCCGCCGGACCCGAAGCCGATCGCGCTGATGACGACGAGGGCGATGCCGACAAGGCGGGGCCGGTGCATGACGGCGAGGGTAGCGAACACCGGCCCCCCATCGCGGGCCGTCTGTCCTGCCAGCACCCGGCGCGGCGTCGTACACTTCCGGCGTGGCTACCAACACTGAGCGTGCCGTACTGGCGCGCGTTCCCAGCCTAGCGTCGGCGCCGCTTACCGTGGTTGGCCGTCGCCTCCCCGTGACTGTGCCCCCGGGCACGTCCATCGCCGGGTGCCTCGCGGCAATCCAGCAGACGGGTACCGGTGACTCCGTGTTCATCACGGATGCAACGGGCGTGCTGCTGGGCGTCCTTACCGAGCGCGATGTCTTCGGCCGCCTCGTCGGTCCGGACGTGGCGACAGGCATGGACCCCGACGCCAAGGTCGAGACCTACATGACCACGGACCCGCACACGCTGCGGCTGGACCAGACCGTGCGGGACGCGCTGGATCTGATGCAGACCGGGCGGTTCCGCAATGTCCCGGTTGTGGATGACGACCGGCGGCTCGTCGGCGTCGTGCGCCAGATCGACATCCTCAAGTTCCTGGCTGAGTCGTTCCCCGAGGAGCTGCTCAACCTGCCACCCCGTCCCCACCAGCGCATGGAGCAGGCCGAAGGCGGATGACGACCACACCGACAGCACCCGGCCGCGAGACCGTCGAGCTCGACCGGGTCACGATCCGATTCGCCGGTGACTCCGGCGATGGCATGCAGCTCACAGGCACCCAGTTCACCCGCACGGCCGCCGTCTTCGGCAACGACGTCAGCACGTTCCCTGACTATCCGGCCGAGATCCGCGCCCCCGCGGGATCTCTGCCCGGCGTCTCCGGGTTCCAGCTGAGTTTCTCGGGTTCGGACATCCACACGCCGGGTGACGCGCCCGATGTGCTGGTGGCGATGAACCCCGCGGCACTCAAGACCAACATCGTGGACCTGCCGGCCGGCGGCGCCCTGATCGTCAACTCCGACGCGTTCACGCCCGGCAACCTGTCCAAGGCCAACTACGCGGCCAACCCGCTCCTCGACGGGTCGCTGAAGGCGTACAAGGTCTTCCCGATCCCGGTCTCCACCCTCAACGCCGCGGCGCTTGAGGGGCTGGAGATGACCAGCAAGCAGATCGATCTCACCAAGAACTTCTTCTGTCTGGGCCTCATGTTCTGGCTCTATGAGCGGTCCATGGAGCCCACGCTCAAGTGGATCCAGCAGAAGTTCGGCAGCCGGCCCGTCATCGCGGAGGCAAACAAGCGCGCGCTCACCGCGGGCTACTCCTTCGGCGACACCACCGAGATGTTCCACACCACGTACAACGTGCCCAAGGCAAAGCTTGCCCCCGGCACGTACCGAAACATCACCGGCAACGAGGCCACCGCCATCGGCTTCCTGGCCGCGGCCCACTGCGCCAAGCGCGAGCTCTTCTACGGCTCATACCCCATCACCCCGGCAACGGACGTCCTCCAGTACCTCGCAACCTACAAGTCGTTTGGCGTGCGGACCTTCCAGGCCGAGGACGAGATTGCCGCGATGGGCTCCACCATCGGCGCGGCCTACGGCGGGGCCCTTGCGCTCACCGGCACGTCGGGACCTGGCGTCGCGCTCAAGACGGAGGCCATGGGCCTCGCCGTGATGACCGAGCTGCCGTGCATCATCATCAATGTCCAGCGCGCCGGCCCCTCCACGGGCCTCCCCACCAAAGTGGAGCAGGCGGACCTGTTCCAGGCCCTGTTTGGCCGCAACGGCGAATCGCCCATGCCCGTCGTCGCGCCTGCCACGCCCGGCGAGTGCTTCTCGATGGCCATCGAGGCGTCGCGCATCGCGCTCAAATACATGACCCCGGTGATGTACCTCTCCGACGCGTCCGTGGGCAACGGCGCGGAGCCCTGGCGCGTGCCGGACATGAGCGAGCTGCCGGACATCAGCGTCCCCAACGTGGTCAAGGGCGAGGGCACATTCCTGCCCTACAGCCGTGACCCTGAGACGCTGGCACGCCCATGGGCCATTCCCGGCACCCCGGGGCTTGAGCACCGCATCGGCGGTCTGGAGAAGCTCGACGGTCTGGGCACGGTCAACTACGACGGCGCCAACCACCACAAGATGGTGACGCTGCGCAGGGCCAAGGTGGACGGCATCGCCAAGGACATTCCGGCCCAGGAGGTCTATGGCCACGAGGAGGGCGACCTCCTGATCGTGGGCTGGGGCTCCACCTTCGGCGCCATCCGCAGCGCAACCGAGCGCCTGCTCGCGGGCGGCCACAACGTTGGCCACGCCCACGTCCGCTATCTGCACCCGTTCCCGGCCAACCTGGGTGATGTCCTCAAGCGCTACAAGACAATCCTGGTTCCCGAGCTCAACCTCGGCCAGCTCTGGTTTGTCCTTCGCGGGACGTACCTCATCGACGCCGTCAGCTACGGCCGGGTGGTGGGCAAGCCGTTCCGCATTGCCGAGATCGTCACCGAGGCCGAGCGCCTCCTGGCGGGGGGGAGGTAGCCACGATGACCGACGTGAACGAACTTGCCGCTGCGGCGCCCATCAAGCTCACCCGCAAGGACTTCGTCAACGACGTCGAGGTGCGCTGGTGCCCGGGTTGCGGCGACTACTCAATCCTCGCGCAGACCCAGAAGGTGATGCCTGAGTTCGGCGTGCCGAAGGAGAACATCGTCTTCATCTCCGGCATCGGCTGCTCCGGCCGCTTGCCGTACTACATGAACACGTACGGGTTCCACTCCATCCACGGTCGTGCGCCAACGCTGGCGACGGGCCTGAAGATCGCGCGGCCCGAGCTCATGGTCTGGGTGATCACCGGCGACGGCGATGCGCTGTCGATTGGCGGCAACCACTTCCTGCACTCGATGCGCAGGAACCTCGACTTCACCATGATCATGCACAACAACCGGATCTATGGGCTCACGAAGGGCCAGACCTCGCCCACATCCGAGTTCGGCAAGAGAACCAAGTCCACGCCGATGGGCTCCATCGACCGGCCGATGATGCCGCTGACCTTGGCGATCGCCGCCGAGGCCACGCTTGTCGCCCGCACGGTTGACACCCACACCGAGCACATGCAGGGGACGCTTGAGGCAGCCGGCCGCCACAAGGGCGCCAGCTACGTCGAGGTCCTCCAGAACTGCAACATCTTCAACGACGGCGCCTGGCGCGACTTCACCGATCGCGAGTTCCGCGACGACCGGATGCTCGTGCTCGAGGACGGCAAGCCGCTCATCTTCGGCAAGAACCGCGACAAGGGCATCCGCCTCGTCGGGCTCCACCCGGAGGTGGTGACCATCGGCGAGAACGGCATCACCGAGGCAGACCTGCTGGTCCACGACCAGCACGCTGAGGACCCGTATCTGGCGCTGATCCTGTCGAGAATGTTCTGGCCGGAGTTCCCAGTGCCGGTGGGCGTCCTCCGCGAGGTGGAGCGACCCACGTACTCGGAGATGGCGGACGCGCAGATCGAAGCGGCAATCGCCAAGTCCGGCAAGGGCGACCTGCGCAAGGCGCTTCTGGCCGGCGAGACCTGGACGGTGGACTGACCCATGCTCTGCCCCTCATGCCGCCACGACAACTTCGAGGGCGAGGACACCTGCTCCTCGTGCGGCGCCGACTTGTCGGCCGCCGACGTGCCGCAGCCGGCCCAGGACTTTCACAGCACCATCTTGGGGGACCACCTCGACCACCTCGGCGTGGGATCGCCCAAGCTGGTGGACCCGGGGCTCTCCGTGAGCGAAGCGATCCACCGGATGCACGAGGAAGGCAGCGACTGCCTCCTCGTGACAGACGGCGGCAAGCTCGTGGGCATCTTCACTGACCGCGACGCCGTGGTGAAGGCCGCGAGCAAGCCGCTGGACGCGCTCACCGTCCGGGACTTCATGACGCCGGACCCGGTGGTCCTGCGGCGTGACGACACCATCGCGGTGGCCATCCACAAGATGGCCGTGGGCGAGTTCCGCCACATCCCCATCGTGGATGACGGCAGGCCAATCGGCGTTGTGTCCGCGGCCGACGTGTTCCGCCACCTGGTCACTTCGCTCGGGTGACCGAGGGCGACGTCCCAGCGGCGCCCAGCGCCGCTCCGCCGCTCCGCATCGGCATCCTCGCGGATGACCTGATCTGGGCTACGCGTCTGGCTGGTCTTGTCGCGCACGCCGGCGCCGTGCCGGTGCGTCTGCGGACGGCCGCGCTGCTGACCGAGGCGCTGCCGGGGCTGGACGCCTGTGTGGTGGACCTGACAGCCCGAGCGTACGACGGGGCGGCCTCGCTGCGGGCTGCCCACGAAGCGGGGGTGCCAACCGTGGCGGTGGGGCAGCACGATGAGCCCGCGATCCGGCGAGCAGCGCTCGATGCGGGCGCTGCATACGTGTGGGTGTACCGGGCCCTAGCCGACAACGGGGAGCGGATGGCGAGCCGCTGGATCAGCGGGCTGCACGCACGGGAGGAGAGACGATGAGCGGTGTGGTTCGCGACCACCGCGACGTGCATGAGGAACGCGTCGGGAACGACTCGGCAGCGGTGCGCGAGGTGCTTGGCGCCGGCGACGGCTGCGAGCTCTTCACGCTGCGCACGCTGC
>JANYAA010000459.1 GCA_025355255.1 Chloroflexota bacterium
CAGCACCTCCCTGTCGAGCGCTACTACCACCCTGTCGAGTTTGCGGAGATGAAGGTAGAGGCTCTCGCGATGGGCTTCCGCCACGTTGAATCCGCCCCGCTAGTGCGGTCGTCGTACCACGCCCGCGACCAGGTGCCCGACGCCGAGGCACGCACAGTACGCCGCCAGGCCACCATCGCCGCTGACGGCAAGGTTGTGCCGGGCGCCTGAGATCTCGCGAACGGGCGCGCAGGCCGGGCGCCGCGCTCAGCCCCGCCCCTCGACGCGACTGCCGCTATCCTTCGCCAATGGCAGCCACGCTGAGCCGCAAGGTCCCCCTCGCCGACCTCCACTGCCATCTCGGCTCGGCTGTCGCGCCCTCGATCATGTGGTCCATCGCGCACGCCCAGGGCATCAAGCTGCCCACTCGCGACTACTGGGACTTCCGGGACCTGATCACAGTCAACGCCAGGCGCCCGAAGAGCTTTGACGGCTACCTGCAGTTGTTCCACTGGACGGAGCTGATCCAGTCGAGCCCCATAGCGGTGGAGCGCGCGGTCTACGAGGTGGTTGGCGGCGCCTACCGCAAGAACAACATCACCACGATGGAGCTTCGCTTCAACCCGATGAAGCGCAACCGGGGCGGCGAGCAGGACCTCGACCACATCATTGCGGCGGCCGTCCGGGGCATGGATCGCGCGACACTCGAGTACCCGGTCAAGCCTGGGCTGATCTTCTGTCTGGACCGCGCATTCCCGTATGAGCTCAACGAGATCCTCGCCGAGAAGGCGATCGCCTGGCATGACCGCGGTGTCGTCGGCGTGGACATCGCTGGCCCTGAGTCGTCGACGTTCCGGGTGGCGGACTACCGCCGGATCTTCCGCAAGGCCCGCCAGCACGGCCTGGGCATCACCGTGCACACCGGCGAGTCAGGACCCATTGAGGAGATCGTCCGCGTCATCGAGCTGCTGGAGCCGGACCGGATTGGCCATGGCGTAAAGGCGGCTTACGACCCACGCGCGATGGCGATGCTGCGCGAGCGAGGGATCGTGCTTGAGATCTGTCCCACGTCCAACCTGAATACCGCCGTGGTGTCTGGCTGGGACGAGTTCCGCTGGATCTTCGACCAGTTCCGCCGCAACGGCGTGCGCTACACCATCGCCACCGACGGGCCGGAGATGCTCAAGACCTACATCCGCGACGAGCTGGCCACCCTCGGCCGCTTGGGCATCCTCTCGCTTGAGGAGCAGCAGCAGATCGCCGCGACATCGCTTGCCGCCTCGTTTGTGCCCAACGTCTCGGATGTCCCGCGCACGGTGCGTGAGCCCGCGCGCCGCGAGGTTGTGGAGCGCGAAGAGGGCTGAGCCGCCAGGCTGGTTAGTTTGCGACTTCCTGCAGCCGGACCATCAGCCGGTACTCGCTGTGGGCGCCCACGCAAGTCTGCAGCGTCATCGAGGGGACCTTCTGCGCGGCCCACGCCCACGCCGCGTCCGTGGTGGGGCGCGTGACCTTCCACCAGATCACCGCATAGGTGTGGACGCGGCCCGCGCCATCGGCATAGATGGCCCGCATGCCCACGCGGAGCGCGCCGCGCGCGTAGGCATCGTGAAGGGGCTTCATCGGCGCGTATGCGTGCCCCATCAGATAGACGTTGTTGCGGCCAGCACAGCCCCAGCGGTACATGAAGTTGTCCGGGGGCGCCACACGGTTGCAGGGGAACCACGCCACCGACCTGTTGATGCCTAGGGCCGGGATCCAGACGTGGTTGACGCCCTCGTAGTGGAGGGCAGCCGTCAGCGCAGGAGCACTCGGGGACGCCGGACGCGTGGTCTTCTTGGCCGGTGCCCCCGGTGCCGCCGGAATCTCAACTACTGCCACACCGTCAGCGGACATCCGCGTGCCCCAAGCGTGCAGAGCCTCGTCGCGCAGGCTGTGGTCCGACGCCGACGGCTGCGGGGTTGCCCGCGCCTCGAGGACCGAGCCGTCTGCAGCGGCGAGATACCCGGGATCGGGCTGCGCAGGCGAACCAGGGGCCACGGCGACCGCCAGCGCACAAGCTCCCGCTACGGTGAGGAGGAAGGAAATGGCGACAGCGCGGAGGGTGGGGACGTGCATGCCCCAAGGATCAGGCGCATCGTCGCCCGGATCGACGGGCCGGTCGTCATTCGCGGCTAGGAGTCGCCCGCCCGAAACGGTGTGGCAACGCACCACCTTGTGCGGTGAGGCGCGGTTAGGCATGGGTCCCTGCCCATGACCCGAACCATTGACCCCCCCCCGCGGGGGTTACACGGTTGGCCTACAGCGCCGCCACCGCCAGCCGCCGGGGGCGTGCGACGCGGCTACGCTTCGACGGCGTGATCCAGCCAGTAGGCGCAACCCCGGTCGCCGCTGCCGATGTGCTGCTAGCGGACGATGCCGGGTCCGAGGGGGTCGCGGAACAGCTCCAACTCAGCGGCGCATGCAACGGGCATGCCTCGCGCGACGTCGTGGACCGCACAGTTGTGCTGGACGAGCTTGACGCCACTGTGGTCCACGACGGCCTCGGCGATGTGGCCCTGTTCATCCTGCAGCTTTGCCAAGGCCGCAACGCGCTCCGCCGCGGTGGCATTCACCGGCAGGGAGAGCAGCCCGCCGGCAAGCCCATCGTAATGTGACGGGAAGAGGCCTTGGGCCCCGGGTGTCACGTAGTAGAGGTTGCGCGTGCGGCCGACGCCGTGGTGTTCGGGCGACTTGGCGACGAGGCCGGCCGGCTCCAGCGCGCGCAGCTGCTGGGCAACACTGCTGCGGCTTGATCCCAGCGCAACGGCGATCGCGTCGGTGGAGCACCCGCCGTTGCGGCGCAGGTGCAGCAGGATGGCTAGCTGGCGCTCAGCCGGTGGGCGGGGTCGCAGGCCTCGACATGGCGCGCAGAGGCTAGCAGGAAGCGTTTCGAACTGCGGCTGTCCGTCAGCCGCCGGTGCCCGCGGCGTCGGCCATGACCTGGCGCAGCGCCGCGGCAAACCGCGTGGCCCAGGGGCCCTGACCCGCCAGCACGTAGGGCGACTGCTCGATCTCTGCGAAGGTCTGGGCATCGGTCACGAACGCCTGCGCGCAGGGCCCGATGTCGGCCCGGTGCTTATCCCACGCGGCACGGTTCCGGAAGATGTACAGGTAGACCTTCACGGGCGTCGCCTGGTCAAGCCCGGCAACCTTGAAACTGATCGCCGCCGACCGGAGCGTGTCGCTGATGCAGCCCGCATCGCCTGACACCCAGTCCGACACGGTGACGCCGGCCAACGAGAGGCGACCGGTAAGCCCAGGGAAATCCGTGGGCGTGGGCGGCGGCGAGGCGAGCGAGATGGAGCCGCATCCGGCCGTCAGCAGGGCGACAACGACAAGCGCAGCGACAGAGCGTGCGAGGCGAAGCATGGCGTGAGGCTAGCACCGGGCCCGATTGCGGGCGTGGCCCGCCTGTTCAGCCGCGGGTGCGCCGCTTGACGTCTCGCAGCCTGGCCAGGGTGTCCTCCCCGGCGGCTGGCGACGCTGGCGTATCGGCCTGCGGCGCACCGGGATTTGGGGCTGCCGGCGCGTGCGGGGCCGCGGCCGGCGGATCCTGCGGCCCGGGTTCCGGCACGGGTGTCTGGCGATTGTCGGCGGCCTTGCGCACCAGCGCGTCGCGCGCACCGGCTGATCCGGCGCGGCCCCGGGCAGCCATCAGGTCGTCCATCGCCGCGGTACGGCGCGCCGGCCCGCGGCCGCGCACCCGGGTAAGGAGCCAGCGCCGCCCGTCGGCCAACTCGCGCCGGCCCAGCGAGACGCGCCGCAATGCGACATCCAGCGGCCACAGCAGCAACGCCAAGATCAGGAGCCACGGCCACAGATCGGTGGCCCGACTGGTCGCCCGCAGGTCGTGCAGCCAGGCGGCGGCTGGCGTCAGGAGCGTTGTGCCCCCGGTCGCCGCGCCGATGGCGCCCAGCAGCGGCACGTTTGCGCCCAGCAGCCGGTACTCGGCGGCAGTAGGCGCCACCAAGCCCAGCGTGCGCCCCAGCGGGTTTTCGCCGGGCTTGGTCTGCGTCACTCGCACCGCGTACGCGCCGCTCTGCAGCGACGTCACCGGCGCCTCGTACACGCCGGGCGCCACCTGGTTGAGACCCACCATCACGGGCGTGAGGTCGGGCCCAACCAGCGCCACGGACGTGGCGTAGAAGTCGCGCGGGGAGCCATCGGTGTTGACGCTCTCAACGCGCAGGTAGGTCCGGCCGCTTCGGTCAGCAAACGAGGCCTCGATGCCGCCGCTCTCCTCGCCCGGGAACGTCCAAGACACCATCTGGCTGAAGAACTTGGAGAACCCGCTCCAGCCGATCCAGTTCTTCGCCCACTGCCCGGTCGCGTCCGACGTCCAGGCGACCGACCTGCCAAGGCCGTACTGCCACTGGGCGAGGAGCGGGTCGTCGTGCGCCGTCAGCAGGACCGTCTGCGCGGCCGACTTGGCCGTGGTGCCGTCATAGCCCAGCAGTTGGGGGAAGCGCTTGTCCGTCAGGTCCCGCACGATGGGGGAGAGCGAGGACAGGATGGGGTAGAACGCCTCCTCGACGATCTGCTGGCCGGAGACCTGCTGCGTCTCCTTGAGGAAGATGTCGGGGATCGCCGCCGGGTTTGGAGCGGCGTAGAAGCGCCCGCCACCCTGCTTGGCGAGCTGCGCCAGAAACGGGTTGGCGCCGCCGCCTGCGCCAACAGTGGAGAGCGTGATGCCCGCGGCCTTCATGTCGGCGAGGATCTGGTCGTACTGGCCAGACGTGGACCAGCCGTCAGTGAGCAGGATGATGTGGCGCCGGGTAGCGGTGGTCGTCTTGAGCGACTGCACCGCCTGATCGAGCCCCGAGAAGATGTTGGTCTGGCCGTTGGCCGTGATGCTCGCGATGGTGCCCTGCAGGTCGGTGATCCCGCCCAGCGGCTCGGTCTTCACCACCCAGTGCGCCGACGAGTCAAACGCCACCACGCCCAGCTCGTCCTTGGCCGTGAGGGCGGAGGCGGCGCGCAGGATGGCCTCCTTCCCGATGTCCACCTTCTTGACGCCCGCGATCCCCGCGCCCCCGCCCATGCCGCCGTTGAAGCTGTTGCAGTGGCACGCGGCCATGGAGCCGGACTTGTCGATGACAACCACGAGGGCGACATCGGGCTGCTTCTGCCGATCGCGGACGCCCATGTCAACCGGCAGCGTCTCCTCCAGCGGCGTGTTGGCGTAGCCGCCGGCGCCATAGCTTTCCGGGCCGCCGACCACCACGAGACCGCGGCCGAGGTCGCGCACGTAGACCTGCAGGCTCTCGAGTGCCTTGTCGGTGAGCCGCAGCCGCGGCACGTTGACCATCACGATGCTGTCGTAGTCCGTGAGCGCCGCGAGATCTGTGGGCAGCGCCTCTGGAATGACCGTCTCCACGTTCTGGCGCTCAAGCCGCAGTGCCGCCACCAGCTGCTCCGCAACGGCTGGGTTGCCCTGGACCACGAGGATCTTTGGCTCGCCCTTGACGATGGTGCTGGCGTCGGCCCGGTTGTTCTGGGTGAACGTGTCGCGGGCGGCGTCCACCACCACACGGAACCGGAGGAAGCCCGCGTCCTTGGGCTTGAAGGTGAACGTGACCCGGTTGGGACCGGCCTCCAGCTGCGTGGGCAGCGTGGACGCCAGATCGCCATTCACAAACAGGCGCAGGGTCGCCGGCTGGGCCACGGTGGATGTGATGTCGGCTTCGAGCGCCACGCTCTCGCCCAGGCGTGCGGTGGACGGCGCCGACAGGCGCTCAACCAGGACCTCGTCACGGCCGTTGAGCCCGGTGAGGACCGTCTCCACCTGGATGCCGCGGGCCGCGGCGAGCGACGCCTCAGCCTGTCCTGAGCCGGTGGTGTCGTTGCCGTCCGAGAGAAGGACGATGCGCTTCTGTGAGCCGTCGGGGAAGAGCGCCGCGGCAAGCCGCAGGGCGGCGCCAAGGTCCGTAGCGGACTTCACCGGCGTTGAATCGAGGCGATCCACGTCGGCCAGTTGTGCCGGCAGCCGCTCTACCAGCGCGTCACCGCCAAACGCCACGATGCCCGCCACGTCGTCTTGCGGCCGCGCCTTGAGCGAGTCGCGGATGTAGGCCAGCGCCTCCTCGCGCCCGGCTGTGCCAACCGAGTCCGACATGTCCACCGCGAACACCACGGCAAAGCGGTCCACCGGCAGCACGATCTGGAGCCCGGCCAGCGCGAACACCAGCGACGCCAGCAGCAGCACCCGCACCGCAAGGATCAGCCGACGCCGGGCGGCACCCATCCGGCGGCGCGACGCGATGTGGAGCACCACCACTACCGCAAGCAACGCGGGGAGCAGCAGCAGCGCGAGGGGGACGTCAAAGGCGATGCCCATCAGGCCGCCCCTCCGCCGCGGACACGGCCCACGAGCCGGCGGCGCAGGCGCGACACGGTGTCGCGCTCATAGACGAGCCACTCGGCGGTGAGCACCAGCAGGGCGATCAGGACAATCGGGATCCAGAGCTCGTCCCTTGCGGCGGGCTCCTTGGCAGCGGCGATGCCAGCAGTGCCTGGGCCTGCGCTTGGGTTGGGGCTTGCAGCGAGCTTGCCCAGCGCGGTCAGCTTGGCCGGATCGCCCGGGGCGATGTTGGACTCGTCGACATCGAGCAGGTCGACGGCGAACATCCTGGGGGCGTTGGGATCCGCAGGGCGGAAGGTTGGCGCGGGAGCTGACGACGAAGGGCCGGCCGATGTCGCAGGGGTGGGCGCAACCGAGGGTGACGCGCCAGCCAATCCCGCGGGTGACGTGGACGCGTTGGGATCAGCGATTGGCGAGACGCGGTAGACGCCAAGCAGGTCAGTGCGCGCGAACGTGACGCTTGCGGCCCCGGCGACGGGCGCGAGCAGCTGGTCTGTGGAGCCGTCAGGTCGCTCCACCTGTACGCCGAGTGCGCCCGCCGGGATCGCCAGCGTCACCGGGGTGCCCGGCGCCACGGCGTCAGCCGGCGTGGCGGAGCCGCCCAGGAGCTCGCCCGCGAGGTTGGCGAGGAGCACCGGGAACGCGACCTGGAGCGGCAGATCCGACTTGCGGGGCAGGAACGTCAGCACAGCGGCCGAACGCCCGGCAATCTCGCCGGCGTAGAGGAGCGGCGCCCCGGCTGGCCCCGGGATGACGTTGCGGGCCCATGCTGGCAGGTCCATCTTCTGGGCCTCGCCGATGTGCACCGTTGACAGATCCACGTACCGCAGCACCGGATCGGAGGTGTCCAGACGGCCGATGCCCGGGTTCGTGAGGGTGCCCGACACGGTCCCAAGCGGCGACGTGGCTGGCGGGGCGATGGCGAGGATCGGCTGCGCCGGCAGGGCGCTCGGCAGCCAGCCCTCAAAGATCACCAGGTCAAACTTCTCGGGATGCGTCGCAGGCCCATAGTCGCTGGGCTTGATGCCGTAGAGCTCGGTATGGGGCAGGTAGGTCAACGCCGTCTCGAGGTATGGGTCGCCCTCGCCCACCAGCAGGACCCGGCGGAGCGCAGCGGGCGGCACCACGGCCCAGGCGCGGTCGTCCACCGCCAGGTAGTCGGCGGCCGGTGCGATGCCCGACGAACCCGGCTCCGGTTCGGCCGTGGTCAGGCGCACTTCAACCATGGACGCCGGGTGGAGCGGATCGTCCACATCGTCAATCGACACGTCGGTCCGGCGCTGCGGGTCCAGCGTGAGCGTTCGCGCCTCGCGAAGCACGCCATCCGTGTAGAGCTCCAGGCGCCGTGTGGCCATGCTCAGGCCGAGGTTGGCCACGGAGATGAATGCGGAGTGTGACAGCCCGCTCGACGCGGTCCGCACGGCGAGCGCCACGATGGCCTGATTGGCGCCGTCGCGGCCGACGCGGAGCACTCGCACAGGCGCATTGAGCGTGCCGGTGGGCAGCGTGGCCACCGCGGCGTCGGTGACAACCAGGATCTCGGCGTCGGTGGACCGCGCGGCCAGCGCTGATGCCAAGCGCAGCGCGTCGCCGATGGACCCAGCGTCCGATGTCGCCGTCACGGACGCGATCGCCTGCTTGACGAGGCCCAAGTCGTCGGTGCCGTTGGCGACCACCTTGGCGGTGCGACCGGCCGCGATCACGCTGACGCGGCCGCCGGACGGCAGCTCCTTGAGCGCCTCGAGGGCTGCGGTCTTCGCCGCGCCGAGTCGATCTGGCGTCACATCCGTGGCCTGCATGGATGCCGACGTGTCGATCACCACAACCAGGTCGCCTGCAAGGCCGGCGGGCCGCTCGGTGAAGGGCCGGGCGGCAAGCAGCGCCAGCAGCGCCACGAGCAACAGCTGGAGCAGCAGCAGCAGGCTCCGGCGCAGGCGCTGCCACGGCGCGTTTGCCTCCACGTCTGCCACGAGTCGCTGCCAGAGGAGCGTGGAGGGGACCACAGCTTGGTCGCGGCGCAGCTTCAGCAGGTACATCGCCAGGACAACCGGCAGGAACAGCAGCCCGGCCAGCGCCAAAGGCGCCACAAACGGCATCGACGCGCCTACCCGACCACGCGGCGGCGCCGCAGTTCGGCAAACACCAGGTCAGCCAGCGGCAGGTCGGACGGCACCGGCACGTACGAGGCTCGGCGCTTGGCCGCCAGATCGGCGAAGCCCTCTTGCCACGCGGCGAGGCGCGCCTTGTAGGCGTCAATGGCTGCGAGATCCACGGTGACGTCCACGCCTTCGCCCGTCTCGGCGTCCACAAGGCGCAGGTCACCCTCAAGCTGGGGATCCAGTTCCTCGGGCGAGAGCACGTGGAGGACGATCAGCTCTGAGCCCGTGGCGGCCAGCTCGCGGATGACGCGATCGGCACCCGCGTCAAGCAGGTCCGACAGCAGGACGATGACGCCGCGCCCGGACAGCATCGCCGCAGCGTGACGTACAGAAGCGACGAGGTCCGTGGGTCCCTCCGCGGGACGGATGGACGATAGGTTGCCCAACAGGCGGAACACGCGGCCCGAGCCGCGCAGCCCGCCCTGCCGCCGGGCGGAACGACCCGTCAGCGCGGTCACCACCACGCGGTCTTCGCCCGCGAGCGCGATGTACCCCAGCGCCGCGGCCGCGCGCTTCGCGAAGAGCAGCTTCTCGGGTCGCCCAAAAGCCATCGACGGGCTGGCGTCGAGGAGGAACGTGATGGTGACGTCCTCCTCCTCGACAAACAGCTTGACGAACAGCTTCTCGAGCCTCGCGAAGACGTTCCAGTCCAACTGGCGCAGGTCGTCACCGAGCACGTAGTCGCGGTAGTCCGCAAACTCCACGGACTGGCCGCGCTTGACGCTGCGGCGCCCGCCCTTGAGGCCGCCGCGAACGGGCGCCTTCATCAGGACGCCAAGGCGCTGGAGCTGCCGCAGGAACCCCTCGTCGAACACCGTGGGGTCCAGATCGCTGGGCAGGAACGAGCCGGTGCCCGCCGCCGGACGAGCCGATGCGGGCGCGAGCGTGGCGACAGGCTGTGCCTGGGGCTCCGGATCGGGCTGAAGGGTCATGCGCAGTTCAGGGTGGGCGCAGGGTCGCGGCTACTCGACCGCGGGCGGCGCCACCTCGTCGAGGATCGCGCGGACCACAGCCTCGGTGGTGATCCCCTCGGCCTCACCCTCGAAGTTGAGGATGACGCGGTGGCGGAGCGCCGGCAGCGCCGCTGCCCGGATGTCGTCCGTGGACACGTTGAACCGCCCGTCCATGAGTGCGAGGATCTTGCCGGCCGCCACCAGCGCCTGTGCGCCGCGCGGGGAGCCGCCATAGCGCACGTACTGGCGCACGATGGACGGTGCCCGGCCGCTGTCGGGGTGCGTTGCCGCAAGGACGCTGACCGCATACGCGGTGATGTGCGGGGCGATTGGCACGCCGCGGGCAAGCCGCTGCATCTCCACGATCTCGGCGGCCGTTGTCACATGCTGCGCCGTGGGCGTGTCGGTGCCTGTGGTGCGGTTGATGATCGAGATCAGGTCTTCCTCGGTGGGGAAGGGGACCATGACTTTGAGCAGAAAGCGGT
>JANYAA010000470.1 GCA_025355255.1 Chloroflexota bacterium
GGCTGGCCACGGGCGCAACGCACCTGATCCTCGGCGGCCTGCTCGCCGCCGGGGCCAAGGGGATCGCCGTCCCGCTGATCCTGGGCCGGATCCTGCGCCAGAGTCCGATCCGCACGGAGCGCCATCCGCTGATCGGCCCGCGGACGTCCGTGCTGGCGGCCATCCTCATCGTGTTCGCCGCCGCCTCAGCCGTTGACGGCGCGGCGCTGCGCGGCTCGCTGGGCGCGTCCAACGCGCTGCCTGCCGCGGTTGCCGAGATCCTCACTGGCCTGCTTATCACGATGTCACGGCGCAAAGGCCTCTCCATCATCGTGGGGCTGCTGGTCTTCGAGAACGGGCTTGCGCTGACGGCGTTCAGCCTCACCTACGGCATGCCGCTCGTGATCGAGTTCGGCATTGTGTTTGACCTCCTCATCGCCGTGGTTGCGGTCTGGGTGTACGCCCGCCGGATGATCACGGTGCTGGGCACGATGGATACGAGCGAAATGAAGAGCCTGCGCTGGTGATCGAGCTGCTCGTCGTCCTCGCCGTCATGGCGCCGCTTGTCGGCGGGCTTGTCGCGTGGCCATGGCCGGGGCGGTCCATTGACCCGGAGCGGACCGCGCTGCTCGCCTTCACCATGGCGGCGGTCGCCGGGCTTGGGCTTGCGGTACTTGCGGCAACCGACGCGAGCGGGTCCGTGTCGGCCTTTGGCGGCACGGTGGTGGTGGATCCGCTGGGTGCCGGGCTTCTCGTGGTGATCCTGGCGGTGGCGTCGCTGGCGCTCGCCGCATCGCCGCGGTACATGCGCCACGAGCTGGCCCACGGCGTCCTGCGCCCGGCCGACGAGGGTCGCTACTACGCGCTGCTGCTGGCCTTCATCGCCAGCCTGCTCGCCGTGCCGCTGTTGGCGAACCTAGGGCTGCTCTGGGTGGCCATCGAGGCCTCGACGGCGGTGTCGGCGCTGCTGGTGGGCATCACGCGGACCCCGGAGGCCATCGAGGCGGCGTGGAAATACCTTGTGCTAGGCACCATCGGCGTGGGCTTTGCGCTGCTGGCGACGATGCTCGCCTACGCGTCATCGGTCGCGCTGCTGGGCGACACATCCGATGCGCTCAACTGGACGCGTCTCACCGCCATCGCCGCGCAGCTGGATCCGCAGCTGATGCGCCTCGCCTTCGTGTTTGCGCTGGCGGGATACGGCACAAAGGCCGGCCTCGTCCCGTTCCACACCTGGCTCCCCGATGCCCACAGCCAGGCGCCAAGCCCCGTGAGCGCACTGCTCTCGGGCGCCTCGCTGGTGGCCGCGCTCTACGCATTGGCGCGGTTCAACGCCATCACCGTGGTGACGCTCGGGCCGGCCTTCTCGTCGGGGCTGCTGGTCGCCATCGGCTTGCTCAGCATCGCCGTGGCGCTGCCGTTCCTGGTTGCCCAGGAGGACCTCAAGCGCCTCCTCGCCTATTCCAGCGTGGAGCACATGGGCGTGATGGCGCTGGGTCTGGGCTTTGGCGGACCGCTGGCGCTCGTTGGCGTGGCCCTCCACGCGCTGCTGCACGGGCTCGTGAAGGCCGGGCTCTTCCTGGCGGCGGGCGAGCTTGTCCAGCAGTACGGCAGCCGACATCTCGCGCGCATCCGCGGCGCCGCCAGACAGGTTCCTGTTGCGGGCGGCGCGCTCGGGGCCGGGATGGTCTTGCTGGGCGGCTTCCCGCCATCGGGCATCTTCGCCACGGAGTTCGCCATCCTCGTGGGCGGGGTGGAACGTGGCTGGGGCCTGGCCGCTGGCGCCGCCGCTGTGCTGCTGGCCCTGGCGTTTGTCGCGCTGGCGTTCCACGGCGTCCGTGTGGCGTGGGGGCGGCCGGTGGCGGGGCTGGTGACTGCGCGGGCTGGCCGCGCTCAGACGGCATGGCTGGGGCTCCCAATGGGGGCCGTGGCGCTCATTGGCATCTGGACGCCGGCGCCGCTGGCGGCGCTGCTGGCGGCCGTTGGGGCGATCCTTGGGGGCGGCCGTGGCTGAGGATCCGATGACGATGCTCGCGGCGCGTCTTGGCCACCCGATTGTCGTGAGTGGACCGGCCGATGAGCATCTTCTCCATATCGGCCGCGACGAGCTGCCGCGGGCGGTGGAGACGCTCAGCGAGGCTGGGGCGCGCCACGTCATGCTGCTTGGCGTTGACGAGCGCGGCCTCGACGCGGATGGTGATCTTGCAGTGGAAGAGGTCATGGCGCTGCCGGACGGCCCGCTGGTGCGGCTGCGGGCGGCGCTGGATCCGGCCAACCCCACACACCCGGCGATCACCCCGCTGCTGCCGGCCGCCCAGTGGGATGAGCGCGAGGCGTATGACCTCTTCGGCATCGTCCCGGCCGGGCATCCCGATCCGCGCCCGCTGGTCCACCACGAGCCGCGCCCCGGCGAACCGCCGGCGCTGCTCAAGGTGGGGCCCGCCCTATCGGTCGAGCCTGCAGCGCCGCGGACCCCATTCCACGCCTTCGTCGCTCATGGCGAGGGCGTGTACGAGCTGCCCGTTGGCCCCATCCATGCGGGCGTCATCGAGCCTGGGCACTTTCGGTTCTCGGCCGTCGGCGAGTCCGTGCTCCACCTTGACGCGCGCCTCTTCTACACGCACCGCGGCATCGAGAAGCTTGTTGAGGGCCGGAACTTCGAGAGCGCGCTGGCCATCGCCGAGCGGGCCTGTGGCGTGGACACCGTCACCCACGCCACGGCGTTCAGCCGCGCGGTGGAGCGCCTGACGGCCACCGAGGTCCCCGCGCGTGCCGTCAAGGCCCGCGTGCTGCTGGCTGAGATGGAGCGCCTCTACAACCACGTGGGCGATCTCGGCAACATGTGCGCGGGCGTCGGGTTCAACCCGGGCATCTCGCGTCTGGGCTGGGCGAAGGAGCGCCTGCTGCGCCTCAACGAGGGGCTGACCGGCCACCGCTACCTCACCTCGACCGTGGCGCCGGGTGGGCTGCGCCGCGACCTCGATCCGGCCGGCGTCGCCGCGCTGGACGTGGCGATCCTCGATCTGGACCGGGAGGTACGTGGCATCGTTCGCGGCCTGGTCAGGTCCGACGGGTTCATGTCCCGTCTCCACGCCACGGGGATCGTGCCACTCGCCACCGCCCGACGGCTGGGCGCCCTGGGCGTTGCGGCGCGCGCCAGCGGCGATGCGGCAGACCTGCGCCTGGATCGGCCGGCCGAGGGTTATACCGGGATGGAGCTTGAGATCGCCACCCACACGGCAGGCGATGCCGCTGCCCGCTTCCACGTGCGCACACACGAAGTGGCAACCTCGGCGCGGCTGGTGCGCGAGTTGGCTGCCCACCTCCCCGCCGGACCCGTGCGGGTGCCACTTGCGCAGCCCGCAGCACCCGGCGCGTCCACGCTGGCAGGCGCCGAGGGGCCTCGGGGGGCGTCGTGGGTCTGGCTCATGGCCGGGCGCGACAACACCGTGGAACGCTTCCACCTCCGTACAGCGTCCTTCGCCAACTGGCCCGTCGTGGCGGCAGCGGTGCCCGGCAACCTCGTACCCGACTTCCCGCTGATCAACAAGAGCTTTGAGCTCTGCTACGCCTGCACGGACCGCTGACGATGCCCCTCGACGTGCTCCGCCGAATCCTTGACCCGCTCCGCACAGGCATCGTGACGTCGCGCTACCCGGCCGAGCCTGCGCTCCTGGCGCCTGCGGCGCGGCGGCTGCCCGTGGTGGACGCCGCCCGCTGTGACGGCGACGCCTCTTGCGTTGGCGTCTGCCCCACGGGCGCCATCACGCTGAACGAGGGCGTGTGGACGGTCGATGCCGGGCGCTGCGTGCTCTGTGATGCCTGCGTGGATGCCTGCCCGGCCGGTGCCGTCGGCCGTCTGGGTTCCCCTGCGCCTGCCTACCGCCCAGCGGGTGCCGCGGATCCCGCCTCGGCAGCGGCCGAGCGCCTGCGGGTTGCCGTTGCCGCCAAGCTGGGCCGCTCGCTCCACGTCCGCCACCTCGACGCGGGCTCCTGCAACGGTTGCGACTGGGAGATCGCAGCGCTGCTCAACCCGTACCACGATGTCCAGCGTCTCGGAATCGACTTCGTCGCGTCGCCACGCCACGCCGATCTGCTGCTGGTCACCGGGATCATGAGCCGCAACCTGCGCGAGGCCGCGCTTCGCACGTACGACTCGATGGCCGAGCCGCGCCTCGTGGTTGCGGTCGGCGCCTGTGCCATCAGCGGCGGCGTCTTCGCGGGTTCGCCCGAGGGTGACGACGGCATCGCCGGGACGCTGCCGGTGGACGTGCTGGTGCCGGGCTGTCCGCCGCGGCCCGAGTCCATTGTCGAGGGGCTGCTCCTGGCTGTGGGCCGACGCCCCGCGGCTAGCTGAGCGTCGGGCTCAACGGCGTCCTGCGCAACGGCGCTGCACGGCCACCTCCGACGGCGCACACTCGGCGCAGGAGGACAGGAAATGGAGTCGTCGGCTATGGGGTGGCGCGCCTTGTCGCACGCGTCATGCGCCGCATCGGCCGACGCCGTCACGCCTGAACGTGAGGACCGCTCCCGAGGCACAGGGGAGTCGGGCATCATCGGCGCACGTGGAGGTTGTCGATGATTATCCAGCGCTTCAGCATGCTGCGCGACTTGGCGGCCCTCGTGGTGGTCGCCCTGATCTGCCCTATCTCCGTCTTTGGCGGCGCGAACTTGGGCTGTATCGGCCACGCCGAGTTCAGCGGCTCCTGCGCCCTGACGGTGATCGTCGTCTCGCCGCTGATCCTGTTGGTGGGCGGCGCGGTTGCCGGGACCCTGACTCGGGGCTGGACCGGGCTGCTCTGGACGCTCATCGGGACGGTCGGCGGGATGTTCACCATCCTGGTGATCTCCCAGATCGCCCATGACCCGGTGCCTGTGGACCTGTTTTCGGGGGCGATCGCCTCGTTCTTCTTTGGCTTCCCAGTGGTGACCGGCTACGGCTTCGCGCGCGTCCTCGCGAAGCTCTTGGAGTCGCGCCGGGCCTGACGCCCTAGCCGGCGGCGCACCCCGCCAGCCGTTCAGCAGATCCGGGGCAGCTGCTCTCCCACGAGCATGTCCACAATCCGCTCGCTGCCCACGATCGTCCGCATCGTGACCATACCCGGGTGATCCGCCACCACCTCGCCAATCCGCGCGGCGTCGGCCCCCTCGGGCAGAGCGCGCATCGCGGCCAGCACGGCGTCAACAGACGCCGACGGCACCACGGCCACGAGCTTGCCCTCGTTGGCCACGTGGAGCGGGTCCAGCCCCAGAAACTCGCACGCCGCGCGCACAGGCCCCGGGATGGGAATGGCCGGCTCGTCGAGCACCATGCCCACACGTGAGGCCTGGGCGATCTCGTTGAGCGCCGACGACAGGCCACCGCGCGTGGGGTCTCGCAAGACGTGGATATCGGGCTCAACGGCGGTCATCACCGCCACGAGTCCGGCCAGCTCCTGGGTGTCCGAGGCGATCTCCACCTCGAACTCCAGCCCTTCGCGGACGCTCATGATCGCCACGCCGTGCAGGCCGATCGGCCCCGAGAGGATGACGGCATCACCAGGCTGGGCGCGGTCCGCCGCAGGCGCCACGCCGTCGCGGATGAGCCCGATGCCCGCCGTGTTGACGAAGAGCCTGTCAGCGGCGCCCCGCCCCACCACCTTCGTGTCGCCGGTCACGATCTTGGCGCCAGCCTTCACTGCCGCCGCGGCGGCCGACATCGTGATCTGCCGCAGCTCCTCAAGCGGCAGGCCCTCTTCGATGATGTAGGCAAGCGAGATGGCCAGCGGGGTAGCCCCCATCATGGCGAGGTCATTGATGGTGCCGTTCACGGCCAGCTCGCCAATGTCGCCGCCGGGGAACCGGATGGGCGACACGACGTACGAGTCCGTTGTGAACGCGAGGCGGGCGCCGGAGACCTCCACCACGGCGGCGTCGTTGAGCACGCCCCCAGGCGACGCCGCCGCCAGCGCAGGCGCAAGCAGGTCCCGCATCAGCGCCGCCGACAGCTGGCCGCCCGAGCCGTGGCCCAGGATGACCCGCTGGTCCTCCGGGATGGGCACGGGGCAGTACACGCCGTCCGCGTCAATCGTGACGATCTTCTGACCCTCGGCGGTCATCGCCCCGCCTCGCCGGAGCCCGCGGCGGCGCCGATGCCGCCAACCTGAATGAGCGGCATGGCGCCTGTGAAGCCGCCTGTGGCGCACCGATG
>JANYAA010000024.1 GCA_025355255.1 Chloroflexota bacterium
TGATCAGCGCGCCCGGCGGCAGCGTCGCCACGAGGTACAGCGGCCGCAACACCCAGTCCTGCAGGTACGCGGTGCCCGCAACGGCGACAAGGCCAAAGAACAGGAAGACAAAGACCTCGCCCAGCGCTTTGTACCCGTAGGGGAACGGCCCGCCGGTATACGCAAGCGCAGCGACGATGGCCAGCGCGCCCAGCGCAAGGAACACCCAGCCGCCAACCGCGACGAGATATAGGCCGACGACGGCTGCGCAGGCGATGACGATCGCGATCGCGATTTCCAGATGCCGCTCCGTCACGAGCCCGGCAGCGGTGACCCGCATCGGACCCTGACGGGCGTCCGTATCGGCGCCGCGGCGAAAGTCGGACAGGTCGTTGGCGAAGTTCGCGACGATCTGGAGCAGGAGCGCCACCACGAGACAGCCGAGCGCGGTGTCGAGGCGGAACGCAGCGCCGGAACAGAGCGCCGCGCCGAGACCCACCACCACGCCTGCGGCGGCCGCGGGCAGCGTGTTGGGCCGGGCCGCATGGACCCAGATGGAGACCGAGCCTGGGCGGGACGCGGGCGTGCTCATGGTCGACGCGGGAACTTGCGGTAGTTGGCCGGCCGCTTCTCGAGGAACGCGGTTGAGCCCTCGTGCGCCTCATCGGTTGTGTAGTAGAGGCCCGTGGCGTTGCCCGCGAACTCCTGCAGCCCGGCCAGCCCGTCGGTTGCCACGAGGAATGCGGACTTCAGGAACCGAATGGCCGTGGGGCTCATCTCCAGGATCTCGTTGGCCCACTGGACGCCCTCGGCCTCAAGGTCGGCCAGCGGCACCACCTTGTTCACCAGGTGCATCTCCAGCGCCTCGGCCGCGTTGTACTGGCGGCAGAGAAACCAGATCTCCTTGGCCTTCTTGTCGCCCACCAGCCGCGCCAGCAGCCCCACGCCAAAGCCTGCATCGAAGCTTCCAACCTTTGGGCCAACCTGGCCAAAGATGGCGTTCTCGCTGGCGATCGACATGTCGCAGACGATGTGGAGGACGTGGCCGCCGCCGATGGCGAAGCCGTTGACGAGGGCGATCACGGGGATGGGCAGGCTGCGGATCTGGCGCTGCAGGTCCAGCACGTTGAGCCGGGCAAGACCGTCGGAGTCCAGGTAGCCGCCGTCGTGGCTCTTGTAGTTGGCGTCACCACCGCTGCAGAACGCCTTGTCACCCTCACCCGTGAGCAGGACGCAGCCGATGCTGGCGTCGTCGCGGATGCGCAGGAACGCGTCGATCAGCTCGCGGACCGTGAGCGGCCGAAACGCGTTTCGGACCTTGGGGCGGCAGATGGTGACCTTGGCGATGCCGGTGCCCGAGACCTCGTAGCGGATGTCCTTGTACTCGGCGGCGACGGTCCAAACGACGGTGCTCACGCGGCGGCGTCCTCCTGCAGGAAGTCGATGACAAGGCGGCGGAACGCCTCGGGGCGCTCCAGGTGAGGTGTATGGCCGGCGCCGTCGATGACGGCGAGGCGGGCGCCGGGGATGCTGGCGGCAACCTGCTCGGCTCTGGCCCGCGCGGGGTCCAGGGCGCCGGCGATCACGAGCGTTGGCGTGAAGATATGGGCGAGGCGGTCGTGGAGCGGCGTCATCACGCCCTGACCGGCAAGGCGGAGGCTACCGGCGAGACCGTGAGGCGTGTTGGCGAGTCGGATGGCGCGCTGCTGCGCTCGGACGGCTTCCGGCAGCTGGGCCTGCGCGGCGAAGATGGGCATGCGCTCCCAGCGGTCCACAAAGGCGTCAATGCCGTCGCGCTCGATGTCGTCGGCAAGCTTGTCGTCGGCGCGGCGGCGCTCGGTTCGGGCGTCGGTGTCCAAGATGCCGGCGGACGGGCTCTCGAGGATGAGGCGGCGCACGCTGGCCGGATGCACCATGGCGAGGCGGAGCGCCACCCGGGCGCCCAGCGAGTAGCCCAGGACGTGCGGGTGCTGGCTCCCGTATCGGTGTGCGAGGTCCTCGGCCGTGGCCTCCACGGAGGTCGCCACGGGGTTGATCCCGTGGCCGGGCAGGTCCACGGCGACCACGTCAAACCATTGCTCGAACCCCGGAAGGTGCTCGGCCCACGAGGCGCCGCTGCCGGTGAACCCATGGATCAGCAGCAGCGAGCTCACCGCAGACCCGCCAGCGCACGCTGGACCACGGCCGCAACCTCGCGATGGAGCGCCAGGTTTCGTGCCCGCTCAGTCCGCAGCCGCACCACGTTGACGCCCGGTCGGCCAAGCGCTTCGCGGATCGACTTAGCCAGGTCGCGCTCGCCGGCATCGCGGCAGGTGCCGCCAAAGGCCTCGATCACCTTGCGCAGGTCCGTGCCGTGGGGTGTGCCGAAGAGCCACTCGTAGTGCTCGGGGAGGCCGGAGCCCGCCACGGGCACGCCCGGCTGGCCCTGCGGCAGGAACGAGAAGATGCCGCCGCCGTCGTTGTCCACCAGGACCACCGTCAGCGACAGGCCGAGTTGGCGCGCCGTTCCGATGGCCGTGGCGTCGTGGAGGAACGAGACGTCGCCGATGACCAGCGCCGTGGGAGCGCCCGTGGCCGCTGCACCCAGCGCCGACGAGATGACCCCGTCGATGCCGTTCGCGCCGCGGTTGGCGCAGACCGTGATGGCGCGGTCCGTGGAGGGCAGCCAGGCGTCCATGTCGCGGACCGGCATCGAGGAGCCGGACCAGAGCACGGCGCCATCGGGCAGCGCCTCGGCCAGCGCCGGGAAGGGCGCGCCCTCAAAGGGCTCGTCGAGGTTCGCCAGCCAGCCCGTCATCGCGCCGGCAGCGGCGTCGTCGGCTTGGCGCCAGTCGGCCGCCCAGGCCATGTCGGTCGCTCCATCGTCAGCGACCTCGAAGCAATCCGCCAGCATCAGCGCGGTCTCCGCGGGATCGGCGTGGACGAAGGTGGCGGGGAGCAGCGCGGGTTCGCGCCAGCCGCTGCCGCCGTCGAGCACGATGAGCTCGGGCCGGGTCCGCGTGAGGTACTCGAGGATGGGCTTGGCCGTGGGCATGGCGCCGGTCCGGATGACCAGTTGCGGCGCGTGGGCGTCCAGCCAGGGACTGGGGCGGCACAGCTGATCGGCCCGGGCAATGACCATGGCGCGGTCATGGGCGCCCGTGCGCAGACCCGACAGCGGATCCGCGAGGATGGGGAAGCCTGTGGCGCTTGCCAGTGCGGCGAGGGCATCGGGCAGACGCGGGTCGTCGTTCGGTCCGGCCACGATCAGGCCGCGCTCAACGCCCGCCATGCGGCGCAGGAGTGCCCCGAGACCGTCCTCGTCCAGCGACGGGACGCCGCCGATGACGCTCGTGGCGGGTCGCTCCGGGATATCGGCCGCGGCGGTGGTCAGCGGCCCGTCGGGCAGCAGCGGCTCGCGGAACGGGATGTTGAGGTGCACGGGTCCGGCGGGTCCAGCCCACGCCATCGCCACCGCCCTCCCGGCCACGGAACGCACATGGGCGATGGTCGCGGGCTCGCCGTCAAACAGCGGCAGCTCGCTCGCCCACTTCGCGTGCGACCCGAAGATGCGCGCCTGTTCGATGGTCTGGGGCGCGCCGCGGTCCTGAAGCTCCGCCGGGCGGTCCGCGGTGAGGACCACCAGCGGGACGCGCGCGACGTTGGCCTCCACCATCGCGGGCATCAGCTCCGCTACGGCCGTGCCGCTCGTCACCACGATGGCAACGGGCCTGCGCGAGACGCGGGCCAAGCCCAGCGCGAAGAACCCGGCGGAACGCTCGTCGAGGAGCACCCGCATGGTCAGCACCTCGCACGAGGCAACAGCCAGCGCCAGCGGCGCAGACCGCGAGCCCGGGCAGACCACAACGTCGCGGACCCCGGCGGCGGCCAGCTCCGCCACAAAGGCGCGGAGCGTTTCAGCGTGGCTCATCGTCCGCTCATCGCTCGTCCGCCGGGATGCCCAGCGCCGAGATCACGGCGCGAAGCTTGATGCGGGATTCCTCCCACTCCAGATCGGGATCCGAATCGGCCACGATGCCGCAGCCCGCGAACAGGGTGGCAGACGTCCGCTCGACAACGCCGCAGCGCAGAGCCACGCAGAGCTCGCCGTCGCCATCTGCGCCCAGCCAGCCGATCGGCCCCGCGTACCAGCCGCGGTCAAAGCCCTCATGCTCGTCCACCATCGCCAGCGCCGCGTCGCGCGGTTCGCCGCCAACGGCAGGTGTGGGGTGCAGCCGCTCCGCCAGCGCCAACAAGCCGTGCGCCTCGGGGAGCGTGCCGCTGATCTCGGTGACCAGGTGCTGCACAAACCGGAGCGTCATGACGCCCGGACGCCGCGCCACGGCGAGCGTCTGAGCGACGGGCGTCAGCAGCGAGCGGATCGCGTCCACCACGATGGCGTGCTCCTCGAGGTCCTTCTCGGACGCGAGCAGCGCCTGGGCCAGCCTGGCGTCTTCGGCCGCGTCCGCACCGCGGCGGATCGTTCCTGCAACGGCGACGGTGCGGAACGTGCGGCCCACCGTTCGGACGAGGCGTTCCGGCGTGGCGCCCAGGAATGTGCGGCCGGCGCGACGGAACGCGTACGTGGTGGATTCTGGGGCGGTGGCGGCGAGGCGGCGCAGGGCGTTGGCCACGTCCAGCTCCACGGGGCTGCGCAGACCAACGCGGCGGGCGAGGACCACCTTGTCGATGCGCCCGCGGCCCACGGCGCCCGCAAACATGCCCACGAGGCGGCGCCAGTGCTCGTGGCTCGGCGTCTCGTCCGCGATGGTCAGCGGGGCGAAGACCGGCCGCGCAACCATGCCGCCAGGGTTTGGCGCGGTGGTTCGGGCGCGCTCTGCCAGGTGCTCCCAGCGACGCTCCTGCGCACGAGCGGCACGCGGACCGCCCCCGCTGCCGATGACGGCGGCCGTCACGGTGGCGTTGCCAGCGCTGTCCATGGCGAACAGCAGCTCCGGCAGCACGAGCGAGCTCGGGCCAAAGGGGGCCCAGACATCGCCCTGCGCGGGGCGGCGACCCGAGAAGCCCATTGCGCCCAGCAGCGTGGGTCCCCCCAGCGCGCCATGGGCCAGACCGGCGGCATCGATGGCGGCAGCGGCAATCAGGTTGTTCCAGGCGGTTTCGGCATCGCGGAAGCGCCCAGGCCCTTCGGGTTCCACAGCCCAGGCACGGCCGATGCCGACAAACGCCGTACCCTCCGACGGGCGCAGCCAGAGCGCGGTCTCAAGGTCCGCCTCAACCGCGGCGGCGTACAGCGTGATGGGATCCAGCGCGGGGGCTCCGGCGGTCGCGGCGAACAGGCGGCCAGCGTCCGTGCCGCCGGCGCCGTCCAGCAGCGACGCCAGGCGCTCGCCCAGACCGGCGCCGTCGTCAACTACGGCGGTCACCGCTTGGTCTCCGGGAACTCCACCCCCGGTTGCGGCATCGGCATCGGCCCGACGCGCTTACCCGGGACGCCGGCGCTCCGCAGCAGTGCGGCGCGGAGGGGCGGATAGGCGTCTTCGAGCTTGCCGGCCTGGTCCGCGAGGAGCCAGCGGCCAACCACCTCGTTGATGGCGCCAAACCAGGCGATGCTGGTGATCCGCGTGTCGTGCGGCGGGATGGCGCCGGCAGCGACGGCCGCGTCGAGGTAGCCCTGGATGAGGCGGGCAAAGCGCTCGTGGAGCGCGTTGGTTTCGGTCTGGAACACGCGGCCGGCGCCAATCGTGTCGAGGAACAGCAGGCGGGCCATCGTGCGGTGGCCGGCGAAGGTGGCCAGCACCGCGCGGATGGCGGCCTCGGCCCTGGCCACGGGCTCGGTCTCCAGCGCGACGGCGCGCTCCACCTTGCCCACAAGCTTGTCGGCCGTGGTGGTCATG
>JANYAA010000038.1 GCA_025355255.1 Chloroflexota bacterium
TCGATCCGTCGCTGCTGCCGGCCTCCGCTGTCATCGGGCGCGTCCAGATGGTCATCCCGATGATCGGGTTCCTTGTCCAGGTGCTCAGCACCCCGTCGGGTCTGGCGCTGGTCTTCATGCTTGGAGCCCTGCTTCTGGGCCTTGCCTTTGCGGTTGAGCTGGTCGACGAGGAACTGATCGATCTGCAGCAGCGCCAGCTGCCCGTTCGGGCCCACGCCCTGCTCCGCCACAGCGGCACTGAGCCCGGGGCCACGGGGTGAGGCTCCGGTCTGCCGGGATCGGCGCCGTGTTCGCGATGGGCCTCGCCCTGCTGGGCGCTGGGCCTGGAGCGCCGTCAACGCTCGCCCTGCTGACCGCTACCGCTGGCAGCAACGCGACGTTGAGCACCGGCGCGCTTGCGGCGCCCACCTCGCTGGCCGCCACGGGTGGTGCGTCTGTGAGCCTGGGCTGGACGGCCTCGGTTTCGAGTGCCGCGAGCGGGTACGCCGTCCTCCGCAGTGCCGTTTCCGGCTCCGGGTATGCGCAGGTTGGGACGGTGACGCCCGTGTCGGCAGCAGCCGGTACCGACAGCCCGGGCGCAGGCACGTGGTTCTACGTGCTCCAGACGTACCTCGGCGGTTGGACGAGCAGCAACTCCAACCAGGCCACCGCCGTTGTGCCTTCCACCTTCCTCACGGCGACGGTGGGTTGCGTTAGCCAGGCGCCCGAGACCACGGGGTCCGGCGACAACAACGGGTACGAGGGCAACGCAGCAAACATGTGCGGTCTGGCCAACGCCCAGACAGCCGTGGATGCCGCCACGGGCACCAACACCGTGAACAGCTGCGCCAATGCCGGCAAGGATCGGCATCACGCGTGGGGCTACGCCTTCGGCCTGCCTGGCACCGTGTCCGCGGTCACCGGCATCACGCTGACGGCTGTTCTCGGGATAAACAGCATCGGCGGCACCAACGTCTTCTGCGCCCAGCTCTCGTGGGACGGCGGCACGACATGGACGGCGGCAAAGTCCGTCACGCTCACTGGTACGGCGCTGGCTGCCTACACGCTGGGCGGCGCCAGCGACACTTGGGGCCACACGTGGACCGCGGCCCAGCTGGGGACGTCGCTATTCCGGGTCCGCATGACCGACGTGGCGACGACGACCAACAAGGACTTCCAGCTCGACGCGATGCTGGCCGCTGTCCAGTACATGCCCTGACGGGCACCGTGACGCCAGGCCCTGGTAGGACTTCCGAACCTCTGGCGCCGAGCGTGCGGCTACACTCGGTCCGATGGCCGACCAGATTGCCGCCAACCTCGCGCTGATCAACTGGACCGTGCTCGCCGCACTCGCGGTGGGCTCGTTTGCCGTCGCCGTCCTCACCCGGTTCCGGACGAGCGCCACGCGTGGGTATCTGGGCTTCACAGCCTTCTGCGCGGCCGGGTTTGGCCTGCTGACCTATCTCTCCGACACGGGCATCCCCAACCTCGCCACGGGTTCGCCCGTCACGGCAGACCCGGCGTTTGACGGCCTTCGCCGCGGGGCGCTCGTGGCATTCACTGTGCTTGCGCTGGTGACCATGATCGCCACTGCCCGTGGCGGCGGACGACGACCCGCGGTGCTCGCGATGGCTGCCGGGTTGCTTGCCCTGGGCGCAGGCGCGCTCACGTGGGGTCTGCCGGCGGGCGCTGGCGCCGTGGCGCTGCTGCTGCTCCAGCTCCTGGTCCTGGCGGCCGCCACTGGCGGCGTGTTCGCAGCCATGATCCTCGGCCACTGGTACCTCGTTACGCCCAAGCTGCCCGAAGCGCCGCTTGTCCTGGTCGCGCGCGGTCTCCTTGGCGTGACTGCGCTGCAGGTTGTGCTCTTCGCGGTGTGGGTGGGTCTGGGCGCGGGGCCGGGCGCGACAGGCGGCCCGTTTGCGGCGCTCACCGGTCCATGGGCGCTCTTTGTCTGGCTGCGGCTCGTCGTTGGCTTGATCTTTCCGCTGGTCGTCTCGTGGGCGGCGGTGCAAACGGCGCGGACGCGGTCGATGGAGTCGGCAACAGGGCTGCTGTACATCAACGTGGGCACGATTGCGGCTGGGACGATCCTGGCGGCCGGTCTGTACTTTGGCGCCGGGCTGCTGGTCTAGATGAGAAGGGTGCGTCGCCGATGAGCCTCCTGCCGCCGATCCGTGTGCGGATTCGCCTGTTTGCGATGCAGCGGCAGCTGGCCGGATCGCGGGAACTCCTGGTGGAGCTGCCGCTGGGCGCAACGGTGGAGGACGCGTGGACTGCGGCCGTGGGCGCGGTCCCGGCGCTTGCCCCGGGTCGCCCGACGCTCCGGTTCGCCGTGAACGGCGCCTACGCGGATCCCTCCACGCCGCTGGCCCACGACGACGAGGTTGCGGTGATCCCGCCCGTCAGCGGTGGCGCAGGTGATGCCGACGAGGCAGACGAGCGGATCCGTGTGCTGGAGATCCGCAGCGAGCCGTTTGACGCCGCGCTGGCGGGCGATCTGGCCGCCCAGCTGGCAACGGTGTGGGACGGTGCGGTGGTCACGTTTGCCGGCCAGACACGGGTGACGCCCGGCACGCCCGCGCCAGGGCAGGAGGCCGAGGCGGCTCGGCATGCCGGCAGCCGCGTGGAGGGGCTGGACTACGAGGCGTTTGCGCCCATGGCGCTCGCGGTGTTTGTGCAGATCGCCGACGAGATCGAGGCCCGCTTCGGCGTGCGCCGGTTGGCCATCGTCCACCGAACCGGTGCGGTTCCCCCGGGCGACACGTCGGTCCTTGTGGTTGCTGCCGCGCCCCACCGGGATGCGGCATTCGACGCCGCGCGCTACGCCATCGACGAGCTCAAGGCGCGGGCGCCTATCTGGAAGGCCGAGCGCTTTGACGACGGGCGTGTCTGGATGGGCGAGCCCGCCCGGACGACGGCGTCGCCCGCGGTTGATCCCGTCACCGGCTGAGCCGCCACCCGCCATACTTGCTCAATGGACCAAGGACGCAGCGCTGGGGCGGCAACGGCGCTGCGAGCACGCGCCGCCGCACTGGCGCTGGCATGGTCGGACGCCGCCGCGGCCACCACCACCCTGGGGCGAGAGCGGGCCATCCTGCGCCTGCTCGGCGTCAGGGGCCAGGCGCCGTCGGGTCGCCCCCTGGTCCTTGAGGTTGCGGATCGCTATTTCAACGCCGATCCGGACCGGCTTGCCCGCGGCATCGGGCTGCCGTTTGCCGCACGGCTTGCTGCGGATGGCGGTGATCCGATCGCCCTCGCACGTGCGGTGGCGGACGGCAGCGTGGATCTCGCCTCCGTAGCGGCCTCGCTTGACGACCCGGCCGTGCGCGACGCCGCCTTGCGGACTGTAGCGGAACGAACCGCCGCGACCCTCGAGCGGGTGGACGCGAATCGGACGGCGCGTAGCGAGCTCCGCAGGCTGCTTGGCGAGCCGCCCCGGCCGCTGGTGGGGGCGACCATCGCGTCTGCAACCCTGCCGGAAGCGGCGATCGCGGCCAGATCGGCCACCGATGGCAGCGCGGACCTCCTTGTGCTCGGCGGGGCTGCAGACGTCGCGGACCCGGAGGCTGGGACCACCGTTGTGGCCGCCAGATCGGTGCCGGGCTTGGTGGGGCTCCGAACCCAGCTCGACGAAGCCGGGGCTATGCGGGGCCGCTACGTCCGTCTGGGCGTCGCGATCGATGCACTCGCCGCCGACCAGGCGGTTGCGGCAGGGCTGGAGCGTGCCGATCTTGCGCTGGCCGACCCGATGGCGGCGATTGCGGCGGGGGTCGCGTCCCCTGGTCACGCGATCGCAGACCACCTCTTCGCCTGCCGTATGCTCGCCCGCGCCGGTGTGGAGATGCTGGTTCCGGCAGGTCCCCTTGTGGTGGCGCCCGATCTCCAGAGCGGCGTGGCCTCCTCGCCGGCAACCCGGTCTGGCCGAGCCCTGGCGATGCAGCTGCTCGCCGTCGCGCTCGCCGAGGTCGCCGGGATTGAGCGCCGCCACATCGCAGTGGTCGGGCTGCCAGCATGGCTGGCCGAGGAGGCGGGTGGCATCGGCCACGCGGTTGCCGAGCTTGCTGCGCGGCGCGTCCTGTTTGCAGGTCACGGCTTTGCGTTGGTGGAGCCGGATGGGACGCCCGAACAGGCGGCCGTCTGGCGGGGACTTGCCACGCTGCTGCTGGCAGACGGCGACTTCGACGTCGTGCTGGTGCGGCAGGACCGGCGGTCGGACAGGCTTGGGACGATACGTGGCGCCATCGCCGTTGCGGCCGAGGCTCGGCAGTCGTGGGAGCCCGGCGGCCTTGCCGGGGCGACGGCGTCCTATCGCGACGCCATGCTCGATGCTGCCGCGCGCGAGTTGGACGCGCTTGAGGCGGGTGGCTGGGCGACGATCATCGGATATTCGCCGGAGGCTGCCGCAGACGAGCCCCGCTCGGGTGTCGCCACCCGCACGGACGGGTTTGACCCGCTTGGCGAGGGCTCCCGGCGCTAGAGGCGCGTCAACCCCTCCGGCTCGGCATCGTCGACCACCAGGCCGCACGTGGGGCAATGCCACCGCACTTCAAGCGGGGTCCCGCACGCGGTGTGGCGGAGCGGGTCACCGCCCGCGATTGCTCCGCTGCCTTGCCGAGCGCCCCAGTCCGCGAGGAGCCGCAGGGCGCCGGCCAGCTCCCGACCGTCGGATGTGAGGGCGTAGGCAAGGCGGAGCGGCCGCTGCGAGTACGGCGTGCCGGCCAAGAGCCCTGCCCGCTCCAGACGCCGGAGCCGGTCGGCCAGGATGTTCGGAGCGATGCCCGCCACGGCAGACGCCAGCTCGCCGTAGCGCAGCGGTCCGCCCAAGAGCGCCTCGACAAGCTGCAGGCTCCAGCGGTCGCCAACGCGGTCCAGGGCGGCGCCGAGCGCTGTGACGGTGGAGGCCTGGTCGGGATCGGTGGTGGCCATGGCGCAATGGTAGGCGAGCCGCTTGCATGTGTGCGTCATCACTAGTAGATTGCACATTGCAAGTAACAAGTTGGTCTGCCAACGCGGATCACCCAACAGCAACGAGGCTCCTACTCCAGATGACCGTCCTCAACGAACTCCAGCAGGCCGTCGCCACCGTGGCCGAAACCGCCGCCCCGTCCATCGTGGGGATTGGCAGCCGCGTCCGCGGTTCCGGCGTCGTCATCGCCAACGGCCGCGTTCTCACCAACGCCCACAACCTGCGCGGCGCCGAGACCACCGTGCGCTTTGCCGATGGCCGAACCGCTCGCGGCACGGTGGCGGGCGCGGACTGGGACGGCGACCTGACGGTTGTCGAGGTGGACACCGCGGACGCGCCGCCGCTCGCCTGGTCGGACGCGCCTGCAACCATCGGCACCGCCGTCTTTGCGGCCGCGGCGTCGGCAGCCGGCGGCGTGCGCGTGTCGGTGGGCTTTGTCTCCTCGGTTGCCCAGCCGTTCCGCGGCCCCGGCGGTCGCCGGATCGACGGCTCCCTTGAGCACACCGCGCCGCTCGCGCCCGGCTCCTCGGGCTCGGCGCTGCTCGATGCCGACGGCAAGCTGGTTGGCCTCAACACGAACCGCGTGGGTGAGGGGTTCTATCTGGCGCTCCCGGCCAGCGCGTCGGTTCGCGCCCGTATTGACGCACTGGGGCGCGGTGAGTCCCCTGCACGCCCGCGGCTCGGCATCGCCGTGGCGCCGGCGCACGTGGCCCGCCACCTGCGGCGCGCAACGGGTCTCCCGGAGCGTGACGGCATCCTGATCCGCGAGGTTGAGGACGATAGCCCGGCGGCTGCCGCCGGTCTCGCCCAGGGTGATCTGCTCGTGGCGGCGTCGGGCCGGCCCGTTGCTGACCTTGACGATCTGCACGCTGCGCTCGCCGACGGCTTCCCGCTGGAGCTGGTCATCGTGCGTGGCGCCCAGGAGCGGACGGTCACCGTCACGGCCCCCGAAGCGGGCTGACGGCACGGCGGCGCAGGCCGCCTCGGTGAAATCGGCTGGCGGGGCAGGTGTCCGGCGGCGTAGGGTATCGCCACCACTCCGGACGCCGTGCTCGCCGCCGGCGCGGCTTGGCCGCGTCCTGCACACGAGCACGATCCCGTCTGGATCCCGTCGCGTCCGCGACACTCGAGCGCCGAGGAGATCCATGTCAGGAGACTCGCTCCACACCATGGGGCAGCAGCACGGCCGCCGCAGCTGGGCTGAGCCGTGGAAGATCAAGATGGTTGAGCCGCTCAAGGTGACCACCCGCGAGCAGCGTTTGGCCGCACTCGACGAGGCCGGCTGGAACACCTTCCTGATCAAATCCGACGACACCTACATCGACCTGCTAACGGACTCGGGCACGTCCGCCATGAGCGACCGGCAGTGGGCCGGGATGATGCTGGGCGACGAGGCGTACGCCGGCAGCCGGAACTTCTACCACCTCGAATCTGCGATCCAGAAGTTCTACGGCTACAAGCACATCGTGCCCACCCATCAGGGCCGCGGCGCG